>NZ_WPDC01000133.1:0-5608 GCF_035615595.1 Vibrio sp. R-1
CCCTCAATGATTGAAAGAGGCCGCATTCAGCTCGCCATTTCCAGCGGCGGCGCATCTCCAGTGTTGATTCGTAATATTCGTGAAACCTTGGAAGCCGTTTTAGCGCAAAATCTTGCACTTTTGGCGGATTTCGGTGCATCAAAGCGTAATTCGATCAAAGATTTCTTACCGAGTGTTGATCTACGTCGTCAATTTTGGGAGCGATTTTTTGCCCATCCGGAAGTCAAAAATGCGCAAGATAGAGAGTCATTAGAACGCATATATATTCATTTGCTTACTCAATCTACGGACAAGGTTTCTGCAACGACGTGGATCGAGTTTGGAGCGGATGTTGAGTTGTTGTCACTGAAAGCGCTGCGCTATATGCAACAAGCTGAGTTAGTGCTGCATACCCAAGATTGTCCATTTGTGTTTGTGGATTTGTGTCGTCGAGATGCACAGCGACAGAGCTTCAACTCGTCGGTTGAATTGAGCACTTTACTCTTACAAGCTCAGCAAGAAATACAAAACGTGTGTGTGTTGATCCCTTCCGGAAGTAGTGAATACGCCTTGCTACAAGGCAAAGCCACAGTACTCAAAATGGCTCAGCAAGGTTAAGAGACAAGGAAAAAAGAGCAAGGGGTAAGGCATAATACGCCTTACCCATCAAAGCTTACCCATCAAAACTTAAGCTTCGCTGAAACAGCCTAGCGCAAAGCGTTCTATCGCCACGGCCACGCCATCTTGATCGTTGCTGAGCGTAATGTGATCCGCAATGTGTTTGGTCTCTTCCATGGCATTCGCCATCGCGATACCGAGACCTGCGTATTGCAGCATGTGGTGATCGTTTTCCGCATCTCCCATACAAATCACTTCACCGGCTTGAATGCCTAAATGCTCTGCAATCGCTTGTACGCCGATGCCTTTATTACTGCCCGTATTAAGAAATTCTAGAAAGAAGGGCGCACTTTGTACCACAGTAAATTCTTCACGCCATTGCGCTGGTAATTGAGCGATGGCTTGAGTCAGTTTTTCTGGCTCTCCGACGATCATCGCCTTAATGATCGGGTGGTCATCTGCCAATTGTGCAAAATCCATTTCGGTAATATTGAGGCCATTTATGCTGGCTTCCACTTCGGTATATTGGCTGGTTTTAGGAGTGATCAAACCGTGAATTTGGCTAAAGGCATGGGTATTGAGCCCAAACTCTTGCGCGAGTGTTGCCACACGCTTAGCCGCTTTGCCATCAATGATTTGCTGATGAATAATCTCCCCAGTACCGACATTCGCGACCATAGAGCCGTTGTAATAGAGTACATAGTCATTTTCCGTGGTCAGATGTAACTCTTCCAATTTACTGCGCATGCCATCAAGAGGGCGGCCAGAAGCCAAAACCACTTGAATGCCTTGCTGACGAGCTTGAGCAATAGCCTGCTTGGTGCGAGGAGAGATCTGTTTTTGGCTATTGAGCAGTGTGCCATCCATATCGAGCGCAATAAGTTTGTACATCGGGTACCTACATAAAGTGGAAAAAGAGAAGGAGCTCGATTATATACAGATCGCGCTTAAACTGTGAGCCACAGTAATAAAAAATGAAAACTAGAGTTATCCCCATCCTACTTGAAGCTCCAGCGGTGTTGGCGTTGCAGTTAGGTGACACAGATGCATTTAATTTGACCTCGATCGCTATCTCCATTATGGTCTGCCACCTGCAACTGTTTATCCATGTTAGGTCGTTCATCTTGTACCGAATTAATGAAATGTTTGAGACTATCCAAGGCGAAGGCGTGTTTACTGGGGTGCCCGCGGTCTTTGTGCGTTTGCAAGGCTGCCCAGTCGGTTGTGCTTGGTGTGATACTAAGCAGACTTGGGAAACATTAGACTCAGACCAAACCTCATTCTCACAAATTTTGCTGAAAACCAGTGATGCGCCAACTTGGTGTCAGGCCAGTGCGCAAGAGGTGGTTCAACGCTACCAAGCTCAAGGTTATCAGGCAAAACATATCGTCATTACGGGCGGTGAGCCCTGCATTTACGATTTGACCGAGTTAACTCAAGCGTTTGAAGCAATGGGTTGCCGATGCCAAATTGAAACCAGTGGTACTTACGAAGTCTGTGCGACCGAGAACACCTGGGTGACAGTGTCACCCAAGGTCGCGATGAAAGGGAAGTTACCGATTCTGGATTCAGCCTTGCAACGTGCCAACGAAATTAAACATCCCGTGGCGACCGAGAAAGATATCGACAATCTTGATGAGTTGCTTGCACGAGCTCAGGTCAGTGCTCAAACCGCAATCGCTTTGCAGCCGATTAGCCAAAAGCCGCGTGCGACAGAGTTGTGCATTCGCACCTGTATTGCTCGCAATTGGCGTTTATCTATCCAAACCCATAAATATCTCAATATTGCTTAAAGGGAGCGCATCATGAAAAAAGCCGTCGTCGTGTTCAGTGGTGGGCAAGATTCAACCACCTGTTTAGTTCAGGCGTTAAAAGAGTTTGATGAAGTGCATGCGATCACCTTTGATTATGGCCAGCGCCATAAATTAGAGATAGAAGTGGCCCAGCAATTGGCGAAGCAGCTTGGCGTGACTGCGCATAAAGTCATGGACGTGACTTTACTCAATGAGCTGGCCATCAGCTCGCTCACGCGTGATGACATTCCGGTTTCTCATGAGCTACAAGCCAATGGACTGCCGAATTCTTTTGTTCCGGGACGCAATATTCTGTTTTTAACTTTGGCGGGTATCTATGCTTACCAAATCGGCGCGACCACGATCATTACTGGGGTTTGTGAGACGGATTTTTCCGGTTATCCCGATTGCCGTGATGAATTCGTACAAGCGATGAACCAAGCACTCGCGAAAGGCATGGATCTGCCTTTAATGATTCGCACTCCATTGATGTGGCTGAATAAAGCGGAGACGTGGGCATTGGCCGATCAACTGGGAGCATTGGATCTGGTTCGTCACCAAACGCTCACCTGTTATAACGGGTTGATAGGTGATGGCTGTGGAGAATGCCCAGCCTGTGGTTTACGTCAGGCTGGGCTTAAAGCGTATCTCGATAATCGCGATGTGATAATGAGTGCGCTTAAGAGCAAGCAGTCAGCAGCGCATTAGTGGGGTCGGCGGCATCGATTAAGCCGCCATTGCCGCTCTGTTTGGCGATGCTTAAAGCGCTATCCAGCTTAGGATAAAAGTGCGTAAAACTCGCCAAACCACTCTCTACCGTTAAATAGCTGAGGGTAACGCTCAAGCCAACTGTTGATTTAGCATCGCTTGGTGTTTTGCCATTTAATGCGTGATGAAGCGCAAACAGCCGTGTTTCCGAAAGAGTACGTCTGCAGTTTGGCATAACCACCAAGAATTCATCATCCCCTAAGCGACACACAAACTCCTTGGCACGCAACTGGTGCAGCAAGGTATTGATTGTATTTTGTAACGCAATATCGCCCCGTTCATAGCCGTGACGTTCATTGAACTGCCTCAGTTGGTCAATATCCAATAGAGCAAGCAAATGGACATGCTCAGTTTGCTGGCAGGCTTCAATATGAGTTAATCGCTCTAATCCACTGGTGCGGCTTAATACCCCATGCAAGCTATCTTGTCGGTTCTGATCGCACTCTTTTCTGCGACGATAATGGGCAATGGGCAGAATCAGTGCAAACACAATCACTAATAGTGAAAGTGAAACACGTTGCCACTTCAACATTTCATATTTTTCGGCCAACGCTTGGTAGTTTTCTCGCCAAAAATTGACGCCGCGTTTTTGTTCTAATTCCGCTTTCGCCAGATCGAGCGCTTCAAAAGCTTTACGCTGCTCTGTGTTGCGCAGTAACAGCTCACTCTCAGCATATTGGCGATACCAGCTTAATGCCTCTTGGTATTGCTGCTCAGCCTCCGCAATTTTGGCTAACTGTAAATAAGCTTGCGCTTTAATGCGTGGCAGAGAAGCGCTCTCGCTAATCGCGACAGCTTGATTGGCATAGTCAATCGCTTGCGCGTATTTCTGCTCTTTGAAATGGGCTTGCGCAAGTGATAAGTAAATCAGTCCCTGCAAATGTTGGTCTTTATGTTGATTGACATACTCGAGAGCCTGAAAGAGATGTTGGTCGCCTTCAACGAAATTATTGAGTTCAATGTACGCTTTGCCTAAACCTAGGTGCACGTAAGCCAACCCAAACAGATAATTAGCGGGAGTAAGATGGGCTTTCGCCTGTTCAAAATAGAGGATGCTTTCTTCATATCGACCTTGCTTGAAGTAAGTATCACCCAAACTGTGTTCTACTTGCGCGATAAGTAGTGGGTTGGCTTGTTCGAGTCGATACTCCAATGCTTTATTGAGGTAGTCCAAGGCCGATTCATACTGGCCTAATGTCCCCATCAGAAGCCCGACATCGTTGTAAATACCGGATGGGTCGACATAATCAGGCAGCAGACTGAGAAGCAGATCGTAAGTTTGCAGCGCCTCTTCATATTCCCCTAAGAACTCCAAATTATTGGCGACGAGATGTAGGCCGCGATAGCGAGGAAATAGGGGATCTTCAGCATTAAGAAGGCGTTGATCCATCTGTGAGCAATAGAAACGAGCTTGGTACGGGCGGCCATGCCGCTGGAAAAGACGACAAAGATGGTATTCAAATAGCACCATGCCATCTTGGTCGTTTTTTTGTTTCATCTCGGCGTAGAAGGTTAAGTAGGTTTCTTCTGCAGAGTGGTAATCGAGACTTTCTTCATGATTCAACGCGTCTAGGAAGCGTTGTTCTGTCAGCGCGTAAGTATCATGGGAATTGACCAATTCACCATAATAGGGCTGCCCTTTGAGCACGAAATAGCCGTGTAATTTAGAGGTTAAATAGAGTTTTTCCGCCCCTTCAGGAAGGGAATGGTAGCGATCCTGTAATAGTTTTAGGGCCGTCTCTGTTTGTTTGTGTTGAGATTTGGCGTAAACCTCTTCCCATGCAGATCGTTCAGAGGCGACGCAGAATGAGGACATTAGGCTAAAGACAAGCAACGAGCGTTTAAAATAGAGTTTCATGTTCTGAATATGTGATGTTAGTTCGGAAAATATATTCCTCATTAACTTGATAAACAATGAGTTATTCTGATTGCTATCTCATTTTGTGATAGTCGCAGCAGGCTAATGTATTAAACGTGCGATTGAAACGTACATCATTGGCTTGTTTATCATTTGACGCCCTATCGAACTGTATGAAAAAACAGTATTCCGGTTGACAAGAGTATAAAGTTGACTATGCTGTAATTATGTACAGTGAAGGAGGGCATAATATGTTTTGGGACACACTCGAACGTGTTAATCGTCTGCGTCAGCAAGCGATGAATAACCCTGAATTTCTTCAATCTGCCAAACAGCATGAGGAAACTTTGCAGCACGTTGAACAATACTTTGAACCGAAGAAATATCGCAAAAGTAACCAAAAACGCCAAAAAACCTTGGCCGATATCTATGATCAAGCCGATTTTGGTGAACGTACTGATGATGTCACTCATTAGTTAAACCTGTAAATGACCGATAAATCATCTCGGTAGACACACAATCCTTTCTCAATTCAAACGCTGAGTGTTGCCCATAAGGGCAACACTCGCGAATCACCGATTAGCAACTACAC
>NZ_WPDC01000134.1:0-5596 GCF_035615595.1 Vibrio sp. R-1
AAGGGCTGGATTGGTCTGGAAGCAACACTAAGATCGCGCCAGCCAAAAGCATGTCACTCAGTAACCAAACCCAAGCATAGGTTGGGCGAGCTAACAAATAGACCGCCAAGCGTAAGCCGGTGGGGAAAAGCAGATAGGCTTGGAGCGGATTGTGACTCAAATATTGGCTGACATTCCATAGACTAAATTGGCTAATACTGTAGAGCACAAAAGCAAAAATCAGTGGAAACAGCTTGGCCATGCTTAACCTTCCACGAGCAGATGGTGCTGCAAAGCAAAGCGGATCACATCCACGTTATTGGTTAGGTTTAATTTGCTCAAAATGTTGGCTCGGTGAACGTGAACGGTTTTATGGCTGAGAAACAGCGTTTGCGCGATCTCTTTCACCTCTTTGCCTTGTACCAATAAATCAAACACTTCAACTTCACGCTTGGTAAGGTCGGCAAGCACATTATTGATATCGGGATTACTCAAATTGACCAAGGCATCGGCGCACAAATAGCGTCTGCCAGAGGCCACGGTACGAATCGCACTCACTAGCTCGCTTGGGCCACAACGTTTTGAAAGATAACCTTGCGCTCCAGCATCCAAGGCTTTTTTCACAAATGAAGCCGAGTCATAAATACTGAGGATGATCGCTTTGAAACGCGGGTTATGTTGGCGCAGGCGCTCAAGCAGACTCAGTCCATTTTCATCCGGCATTGAAATATCGATGATAGCGACATCGACTTCCGCTTGGGTGAGGGCATGAAAGGCCGCTTTTGCACTTTCGTACTCACCTTGCACCCTTATATCTTGCTCAAGATTAAGTAGTTGAGCGAAGCCCGAACGTACAATCGTGTGGTCATCCACCAGCGCGATGGTAATCATGATGTTTATCACCTAGCAAAATCAAATTCACAAAAGTGTAATGTTTTTATTGTGCGATGGCTGCGACTTGTCGCACGAAGCATCACTGACAGGCAGAGTTGGTCATTTCGTTGGGCAAGATTGGGGTGGTCTACTACATTCTTATTATGGGATGAGCAATGAGATGGTCAGAAATAGGCTGCACTATGAAATCGGTAAATATCGAATGGAACGTCAATCTAAGGCAGGCATTTTTTTGTATCGCAAGAGCGCTCGACTCGGTCGGTGTGGATGATATCAATCACGGGCATCGTGTCGGTTATATGGCCTATTCTTGTGCTCAAGCCATGGAGTGGAGCGAAGAGGAGTGTCAACTGGTGTTTGCGCTGGGTTTGATTCATGACTGTGGCGTGGCTCAGAAGCGTGATTTCTATCGTTTACTCGAAAATATGCAACCCGACAATACCCAGCAGCATTGCGTGCGAGGCAATGAGTTGCTGTCGAATTGTCCACCGCTTGCGCCGTTTGCGGATGCGATTTTGTACCACCATACGCCTTGGGATGAGCTGAAAAATATTGCTATTTCGGATCGAAACAAACGGTTCGCGGCGTTGATTTTTTTAGCGGATAGAGTGGATTACCTTAAAGAGCTCTATCCAAGAGATGAGTATGGCAATGTGACTCAGGAAGCTCGTAATCAAGTCTGTTTAGAAATTGGTCGATTAAGCGGAAGCTTGTTCGAGCGTGACTTGGTACGCACCATGCAACATTTGCTGAGTAAAGAGTTCATCTGGTTTTCAATGGAGCATCGTCATATTGAAGCGATGGGTCACAATTTGCCATCCACCCCATTTTTTGAGCAGAAGTTGGGGGTGGAAGAGATCATGTCTATCGCGATGTTAATGGCAAACGTGGTGGATGCGAAAAGCCAGTTCACTTTTCAGCATTCGCAAAAAGTAGCAGAGCTCTGTCAGCACTTAGCGAAAGAGCTGGGGCTAAACGTGGAGATGCAAAAAGCCCTTTACCTGACAGGACTGGTTCACGATATCGGCAAGCTGCACACCCCAGAAGAGATCTTGCATAAACCCGGTAAACTCAACGAGAGCGAGTATCTTTGTATTCAACGCCATTCGACCGATTCTCGTTATACCTTGCAAATGGTGTTTGGCCAATCTGTGGTGTGTGAGTGGGCAGGAAACCACCATGAGCGTTTAGATGGTTCGGGTTACCCAAGAGGACTCCAAGGGTCGGCGATTGATCTGCCTTCACGGATCATTGCGATTGCGGATGTGTTTCAGGCGCTTACCCAAGCAAGGCCATATCGCGGCAGCATGTCGCTCAACGAGGTGATGAATATCATGCGTCATGAAGGGAGTTGTGGTCGGTTAGATAGCCAAGTGTTTGATGTGATTGTGCGTCATAGCCAGCAATATTATCAGCTCTCGATAGCGGAAAGCCCAACCGAATGGGTATAAAAAATCCGGTGCGAATAGCACCGGATTTTCTCTCTCTGCATTCCTATTTGTCTTTGGTCATGGCGAGCAAGCCAATTGAGACAACGGCTACGCCAAGGAAACCGGCCAGAATGATGACTGGCATGGCGCTGTAACCGAGCACGTGCCAAAAAATCGATTCAAGAGTACTCATAGTGGCTCTCCTTATTGCCAGCCTTCAACACCATGCATGTCGGGTAGATTGTGTGCGATGCCTTTATGGCAATCCACACAGGTTTTTTCACCAGAGGCGAGTGCGGTCGAGTGTTGCTTCGCTGCTCGGCTACTCTGCTCAGAAAAATCCATGTAGTTGAACTGGTGACAGTTGCGACATTCCAACGAATCGTTCTTTTTCAAGCGTGCCCATTCGCGTTCGGCTAAGTGTGCGCGGCGTGCTTGAAACTTTTCTGGTGTATCAATCGTGCCGATAAAGTGTGCCACCAATTCCTTGGACGCTTGCACTTTACGCACAATTTTATCCGTCCATTCATGGGGGACATGGCAGTCAGAGCAGATGGCGCGAACCCCAGAGCGGTTTGAATAGTGAATCGTCTCTTGGATTTCGGCCACAATCGGCGCGTGGCAGCCCGAGCAAAACTCTTCGCTGTTGGTCGCTTCCATTCCTGTATTGAAGGCGCCCCAAAATAACAGGCCGCCGACAAAACCCATCAGCAAAACCACACCCACGGCGGCTTTACTTGGGCTCGATAAACGAAGCCAAAACGCTTTTAGAAATTTCATAAATGGCCTCTTTTCGGTTAACGAAGTGAATCAACACGTTCGAAATCGTTCTCAACCAGCGGTTTTGCATCCGCCTGAGGGACGTGACACTGCAAACAGAAGTAGCGGCGTGGAGAGACGTCCGACAGTACCGCATCTTCGCGGTTCACAAAGTGAGTGACACTGATCTTGGTTGCGCCCATTTCTTTGGCGTTTTTCCAACTGTGGCAAGCAAGGCACTTGTTGGCGTTTAACGATACTTCATAGTTGCGAATGTTGTGCGGGATGAGTGGTGGTTGATACACAAAATCACTCTCTAGCGCTTGTTCGCGTGGGTATTTCTTCATTGGATCAGCGGCGCGAGTCGCTTCAATTTCTGTTGCTCCGCGCAGTGATTCTAAACCTCCGATACCGCCTGGATTGTTCAGCTCAGCATGAGCAATGCCAGCCAGTACGGTAAACACTGAAAGTAAGGCAATGAGTTGTTTTTTCATCGTAAATTCTCCGCCTTGCGGCTTAATACTTGGTCTGGGCTGACGGGCAGCCCAGTGCAATCAGGGTTACGCGACTTTTGTGATCTTAACCGGACACTTCTTAAAGTCAGTTTGCTTCGAGAGTGGGTCGGTCGCATCGAGGATCAACTTGTTGACCAAAATGCGAGCATCAAAGAAAGGCACGAACACCAAGCCTTTTGGCGGCTTATTACGACCGCGAGTTTCTACGCGCACTCGAACTTCACCACGCGAGTTGGAGATCAGCACTTCATCGCCACGGCGTAAACCGCGCGCTTGCGCGTCTTCATGGTGCATAAAGCACAGCGCATCTGGCACCGCTTTATACAGCTCAGGAACACGACGGGTCATAGTGCCTGTGTGCCAGTGCTCAAGAACACGGCCAGTACAGAGCCACAAATCGTACTCTTCATTCGGCATTTCTGGCGGCGCTTCATAAGGTGAGGAGATGATCCACGCTTTGCCATCCGGTTTGCCGTAGAAATCCCAACCTGAACCGGCTTTGGCATAAGGGTCGGAGCCTTCTTTAAAGCGCCATTTAGTCTCTTTACCATCGACAACCGGCCAACGCAGACCGCGTACTTGGTGGTAAACATCGTAAGGCGCTAAATCGTGACCATGACCGCGGCCAAACTCGGCATACTCTTCAAACAGACCTTTTTGGATATAGAAACCAAAGTGGTGTGCATCATCGTTGAGTTCACGTGCTTCGCTCAGTGGGAACTTGTCCACCTGACCGTTTTTGAACAGCACGTCATACAGGGTTTTGCCACGGTATTGCGGTGCTTTTGCCAGCAGTTCTTCCGGCCACACGTCTTCGACTTTGAAGCGTTTTGAAAACTCAATCACTTGCCATGAGTCGGAGTGAGATTCACCGACAGTCTTCACTTGTTGATACCACACTTGGGTACGACGCTCGGCGTTGCCGTACGCACCTTCTTTTTCTACCCACATGGCGGTTGGCAAAACAAGGTCAGCCGCTTGCGCCGTTACGGTTGGGTAAGCATCCGATACCACAATGAAGTTTTCAGGGTTGCGGTAGCCCGGTAAACGCTCTTCATTGATGTTTGGACCGGCTTGCATGTTGTTATTACATTGCACCCAGTAACAGTTCAGTACGCCATCTTTGAGCATGCGGTCTTGCTGCACTGCATGGAAGCCCGGTTTCTCAGGAATCGTGCCTTCAGGCAATTTCCACACTTTTTCGGCAATCGCACGGTGTTTAGGGTTAGCCACCACCATGTCGGCTGGCAGACGGTGTGCAAAGGTACCCACTTCACGCGCCGTACCACAGGCTGATGGTTGACCGGTCAGTGAGAATGGGCTGTTGCCTGGGGTGGCGATTTTGCCAGTAAGCAGGTGCAAGTTGTACACCAAGCTTTGCATCCAGACACCGCGAGTATGTTGGTTCATCCCCATGGTCCAGAGTGACATCACTTTGGTGTTTGGATCGGCATACTGCTTCGCGAGCGTGATCAGTTTATCCGGTGATACTCCGGAAATTTCAGAGGCTTTTTCAACCGTGTAAGGCGCAACCGATTTTTTGTACTCTTCAAACGAAATATCGCTGACATCACCGGAGTTGGCGTTTTTCGCCTTTTTCTGTAGAGGGTGATCGTCACGCAGACCGTAACCGATGTCCGTGACCGCTTGTTTGAAATGGGTGTGCTTGTTGACAAAGTCCCAGTTCACCGCATCGTTTTGAATGATGTAGTTGGCGATGAAGTTGGCAATCGCTAAGTCAGACTGTGGGTGGAAAATGTAGCCATGATCCGCCAACTCAAAGGAACGGTGGTAGTAAGTGGAGAGCACATTCACTTTGACATGAGGATGGCTTAGGCGACGGTCAGTAATGCGTGTCCAGAGCACTGGGTGCATTTCCGCCATGTTGGAACCCCAAAGTACAAACGCATCGGCGTGTTCAAAGTCGTCATAACAGCCCATAGGCTCATCAATACCAAAGGTACGCATAAAGCCCACAACCGCAGAGGCCATACAGTGACGTGCGTTCGGGTCAATGTT
>NZ_WPDC01000135.1:0-5396 GCF_035615595.1 Vibrio sp. R-1
TAAGATTGGCCTCAATGATCCGGTGTGGCTGCGGGATCATGTTGGAAACCGGGTGGAAAAGGGTGGATTTCGCCTCTAAATAATTGGCCAGTTGCAGAAACACATTAGCGAGGTTTTGTTGTACGGGCTGCATTGGCCAAAAGGCATGCCACAGCATCGACATCAAGTAGTACCAAGCGCTGCCGCTGAGTAAAAGTAACGGCTGAAACCAGATATTCGTGCTTTGATGGGCACCGAGCATGGTGTACACGGCAACCAGTAGAGAAGCAAACGCGATGCTGGCGTAGCGTGCCCCCATAGCGCCGAGCATGATAAAACCAAAACTTGAGGTGAATAGACCAAGCGCAAACAGCCACGGGGTTTGAAACAGAATCTCAATCGAGAAAGCGGCAATCGCAAAGCAGATCAAAGTGAGAATGATGGATTTCAAACGGCCACTAAAGCGGTCATCTCGATCGGCGAGTGCCGCGGCAATCACCCCGAGAATCAAAGGGGTGATCCAAGTGTTGAGCTGATAATACCAAGCGGGGATCACCACACCCAGTAAAGTCAATAAGATCAAGACACTGTAGTTAACAGTTTTATTCGCCCAATACAGGCGCAGTTGGTTAATTTTCGGCACAGCGCAGCACATTCATCAGTGTAGAAAGGGCAAAGTCTAGCAGATTACACCAATAAGATTCTGATCAAGATAAAGAAAACCTCGGTTTGTTGCTTCTGCGCTATGCTCGTTAACCGTTAAGAATATTGACATTATCTTTTCATCGGCACCGGAGTTTGGGGTATGATTGCCGACAACTTTGTTAGTGGGCTTTTACCAATGCAGCTGAATGCGAATAAGACTGCACAATTTTTTATTGCCAATGAATATTACCAAGTCCAGCTTGAGAAAGAGTGGTTGGTGTTAACTTCGCTCAGTAGCGAAGAACGTATTCCCTTTCATGTCTGGAACGGTGAAGTGCAGATCCGCAGAGGCGTGTTTTGGGGAACGTTGCAGTTTTTTGCTCATCCCGAAGAGGGCGTGCAGCGCAGTTGGCTGGTACAAGGTCTTCCTTGGCCGGAGTGTCGCCATTTTGCGCACCAATTAGTGGCGCATTATCAAGCTTGGCACAATCGCCAATGTGAGCAATTGAGCCTCTATTTTCCGCGTTGGCAGCAAGAGTTGTCTCGTCTAAAGCGCCTGCCGTCTTTTCTATCCCACTCCTCCGTTGAAGCTTGGGTCGCGCAAGTGTATGCCGATTTAAAACTGATGGACATGACGCTGCATGAAGCGCAAAAACATCTTCCCACGGTTTTCGATACCTTACTGCCTTGGCTGCTCGATACCTCCCCGACGCTGTATGAGCGTAATAAAGCTTGGCTAGAGATAGAACGCGCGAACTGGACAGTCTTGTTTTCCCAGTGTGAATCGTCGCCGCTCAATGTCTCGCAGCAATACGCTGTGCTGCTGAATGACGATCACAACTTAGTGTTGGCGGGTGCAGGTTCAGGTAAAACCAGCGTACTGACTGCGCGCGTTTCCTATTTATTGCAGAGCCATTTGGCGAAACCAGAGCAAATTTTGTTGGTCGCTTTTGCACGCGATGCGGCACAAGAGATGGCCGAGCGCTTAAAAAACAAAATTGGTTTGGAAGCCGAGCGTTTGCACATCAATACCTTCCATCAGTTGGGTCTGCGCATTATCAACCGAGTGGAAGGCAAAACGGTGATCATGTCGCCACTCGCGAATGACAGCAAACTCAAGCAGGCTTGGTGTATTGATTGGTTAAAGCGCCACTGGATGACGCCGACCAATTTTAAACGCTGGCAAAAACATCTCGCCAAATGGCCGATTGCGTATCTGGCGGGGGATGATGAGCTGGGTAGCCACGTAGAAAACCCGAAATTGATCGCATGGCTCGAGAAGCAGCTCGATCAATTGGCACAAATGGGATTGAGTAAAAAAGAGCTGCAAGAGCGGCTGGTGGATCACGATGATTATCCACGCTTAAACAGCGAGCTTTCCTTATGCTGGCCGTGCTATCAAGCGTGGCAGCAGATGCTTAAAGATCAAAACCAGATTGATTTCAACATCATGATCACCAGAGCGACCGAGTATGTCGAAAAAGGCAAATTCCGCTCGCCGTGGAAATTTATTATGGTCGATGAGTATCAAGACATCTCGCCGCAGCGATTTCGCTTGCTACAAGCGCTGTGTGAGCAAAACCAAGGCCAGTGTAACCTGTTTGCGGTCGGCGATGATTGGCAATCCATCTACCAATTTGCGGGTTCGGATGTGGATTTGACCACCGGTTTTGCGTCACGTTTTGCGCATTCGACGGTACACCATCTCGATACTACTTATCGCTTTAATGATCAGATTGGTGCGGTCGCCAACCGCTTTATTCAGCAGAATCCGCATCAGCTACCCAAAACGCTCAATAGCTTTAAAACCCAGAAGCAAAAAGCGGTCATGCTGGCACCGAACCATTCGGTTGAAAAAATATTGGATGAAATCAATCGCTCCACCAATAAGCTGAAAACCGTGCTACTGCTTGGTCGTAATCACTACCATAAACCTGAGTTACTGAAAGATTGGCAGAATCGCTATCTCTCTCTCAAGCTCGATTTTATGACTTGCCATGCCAGCAAAGGCAAAGAGGCGGATTATGTGATTATTTTGGCGGTCGATGATGGCCAATTCCCCGCTCGCGTTAAAGCTTTGCATTTGGATGATGCGTTGAATCAAAGTGAGGATGATTTCCCGTATGCCGAAGAGCGGCGCTTATTCTATGTCGCGTTGACTCGTGCCAAAGAGAAAGTGTGGGTGACTTATAACGGCAACGGATCCAGCTTTGTTCAAGAGCTGTTGAATGATGACTATCCTGTCGTGAAGCAGAAGTAAATTTTAACCAACAAGGTTATTTCCTTACGACGTGAAGCGATGGCCTTGTTGGTTAGAGCGTTTATTGAGCAAGAGGTCTGGCGAAAGCGTATCGTCGGACCTGTGACGTTCAATCTCGTTGATTACCTATGTTCAATTTGCCAAATGCGATTCCTTTCCCACTTGAAGCAGCAGGGGGCTATGTTCGTTCCCCCATCCTGCAACTCTAAGTCGTTTGGGTATAGGTATTGAATAAGATGATCCCCCATGTAAACGCGGCAAAACAGAGGGCAACAAACACGGCTGCGGAGCCAATATCCTTGGCGCGACCGCTCAATTCGTGACGTTCTGCACCAATGCGATCGACCACAGCTTCAATCGCTGAGTTGAGTAATTCAGCAATCAAGATCAACACTAAACTGCCCACCATTAACACTTGTTCAATCGTGCTTACGGGCAGAAAAAAACTCAACGCGATCAAAGGGAGTGCTAAGGTAACTTCCTGACGAAACGCGGCTTCATTTTTCCATGCTGCGGCAAAGCCTTTCATCGAATATCCAGTGGCGTAAATAATGCGACTTAAGCCAGTACGAGAGTGTTTCATGCAAAGAACTCAGTTAGTCAGTGGAAATAAGCGCGTGATTATATACTCTTAACGGAAACATCGGCAGTGTTAATCGGCGTTAAGATAGCGACGAAATCGCTAATCTGTGCCCAAACTCAAGTCGCAGCGCCAAGTCATTTGAGTATGGAGAAATGGGAAGATTTCCTTTTCACACTGCAATGAGTTTTGTAAAGTGGCGGCCTATATCCTTCCTACTTGAAGCTGCAACGCCAAGTAGTTTGGGTAAAAACCAATAAGGTCCATTCAATACACATACCCCACTCCCGATAAAGGAAACGAGGCGATGAGCAAAGCACTTCTGTTAGTTGATGTCCAAAATGATTTTTCACCCAGCGGTGCGCTGCCAGTGCCGGATGGCGATGCGGTCGTCCCTGTGATTAATCAATTGCTTCCGCTCTTTGAACATGTGATTGCCACCAAAGATTGGCACCCAGCCAAACACGCGAGTTTTGCGTCCGTGCAGGGGAAAACTCCGGGCGAAGTCATTGACCTTAATGGCATTCCACAAGTGATGTGGCCTGATCACTGCGTGCAAAATACCCATGGTGCAGAATTTATAGCTGGCTTAGATGTGCAGCGAATTACGCACATTGTCACCAAAGGCACCCATCTTGATGTGGACAGCTACAGTGGCTTTTTTGATAACCAACGTTTCCATGCTACCGGATTGGCCGAATACTTGAGTAATCAGGGAATTTCAGAGGTTTACATTGCAGGTTTGGCGACCGACTACTGTGTGAAATATACCGCGCTGGATGCGGTTTCCCTCTACTTTAAAACTTGGGTCATTCAGGATGCGTGTCGAGGTGTGGAACTGAATGCGGGCGATTGCGCGACAGCGTGGCACGCGATGCAAACGGCGGGGTGTCAGTTGATCACTTCTCAGCAGTTGCTTGCAGGTTAATGATCTACTTCAGGCTCTATAACCATGGCTATCTCAAGACATAGCCATGGTTGCGATTAGGCCAAGTGTTAGGTGCGTTCAGCGAGATAAGCTTGGTAATCCGGAATTTCAATTTGTACTTCCTGCTCCATCAAAGACGATGAAAACAAGAATTTAGCACTGGCGCGGTTGGTGGCGACAGGAATATTCCACACACTGGCGATACGCAGCAGCGCTTTCACATCGGGGTCATGCGGAACGGCATTGAGTGGATCCCAAAAGAAAATCAGCACATCAATTTTGCCTTCAGAAATTAACGCGCCCAGTTGCTGATCACCGCCCATTGGGCCGCTGATCATACTTTTGATCGCCAGTCCCGTTTCTTTACTGAGCATATGCCCCGTGGTGCCAGTGGCATACAGGAAATGGCGTTGCAGTTTTTCCTTGTTCTCTGTTACCCAGCGCAGCAGTTCACCTTTGCAGTTATCGTGAGCCACAAGAGCAACGTGTTTGTGCGCTGCCATAGTGCGGGTGGTTTTTTTCATGGGTACATTTCCTAATGATTTTGGATGAGAGGTTTGATAACCAAATTTTCGAGTTTATTCAACCGCTTTTACTTGAAATACGGGCCTGTATTCGGACGGAGATAACGAATCTGCAATGATCTTTCTCTCTAGGTGCTTGGGGGTTAACGCTTCAATCTTAGGTGCTTGTTGTGTCGCGTACGGTTTGTTGCGTAAAAACGCGGCGGCTTGGCGTACGGAAAGCCGACCTTGTTCGACCATTTGATCGGTTGGAGCGAATTCAACGCGGCCTCGCAGTAATCCGCGATAAACGCCATGACTCAAATAGGTTGCGATAAGGCCGATTTGGTCACTTTTGTTGAGTGAACGCAATTCGCTGATCGCCGCTTCAATTGCTACCGCACTGCCAACCAAATAACGCACATCTGGTTGCTCCAAAGCTTGCTGTATCAAATTGCGTTGCAGCTCTTTATCGTTGTCTGCCCACAAGATTTCTGTAAT
>NZ_WPDC01000136.1:0-5336 GCF_035615595.1 Vibrio sp. R-1
GTTAGAGACACATTCCGCGATGATATTCGCTGGAATTTTACTTACCGCTGATGCCCCTATCTTGACGAGTATTTAGTTAGCATTTGCCACTTTAGCGGTTTGGGCAATCCCTTCTGGTAAAGCGAGGTAGTAACCTTGGTACATATTAATATCAAGTTTTTGCATCGCAGCGAGTTGCTCCGCCGTTTCGATACCTTCTACAACCGTATGTGCGCCCGTTTTTTGCGCTAGCTGAACACCGGCCAGCAATCCACAGCAATCACCGGCCATAAAATCGAGCAGTAACTGTCTATCCAGTTTGATGATATTGGGGCGCAGCATGGCGACCCGCTCTGGGGTTGATGCTTTACAGCCGAAGTCATCAATCGCAATTTGAAACCCATTGGCGACGAGTTTTTCGGTGGCTATTTGCAGCATGCCTTCATCCCCGGACTCAATTTCAACCAACTCCATCACTACGCGATGATGTGGAATATTAAGCTCGGCCAGTCGTGTGGCAAGCAAGGTAGAGCTGATATCGCAGTAAGCAAATTGCTCACCGGCAACGGGTAAGACATTGAGAAATAGTCGGGTATCACGATAGGGTGAAAGGCTGAAATTGCGAATATGAATGGCTCGGCTTAAGCGCTCCACATTAAGTTTGTCATCATCCGCGAAGGTTTCAGAATGGAAAAACAGATCGGGCCGGATTTGTGTATGATGCTGGGTAAAAATCCTAACCAGTGCTTCAGCACCCACAACCTGATGTTGCTTATCAAAAATGGGTTGAAAGACACTGCGCAAGGTTAATCCGTTATATCTCGCGTAATACTCGCCGCCTTCATCGTAATGGATGCAGTCGAGAAATTGTTGTTTATCAGTCAGAACCATACAAATTGAGCATCCTTGAACAAAAACAGCGTGATGTTTCCCTGAAGTAAAACTTTTGACGCACGCCATGTTATTGGCGAAACGTTCATTCTGTCAATCTTGCTGTCACACGATAGCATGAGTCATAAAAATGAATTTTTGAGCTAAATTAAGCTTTATTCAGTCTCAATCAAAAGTAGGCATTACCTAAGTAACACCTTAAATTACATTATCTTATGGATGGATGACGAGGCTCACATAAATATGCAGATAAAATACATCAAGCTGTCATATTGCGGTGTTCAATAAATCTGATTGTAGAGTGTGCGTAAAAAGGTTTTACAAATATCGACGTAGCTCACTTTTTGTGGCGGGCAAAAATAGAACTCCGTCTAGATTATTCGTCGAGCAAACGATTAGCTCCACTGTAACACGGCGTAAAGTTGTACATATTTACGAACCAGCTGCTGATTTTTAGAACGCTTTAGTGGATGCCCGAATTTGATGAAACAGGGACTTATTTGATAGTAATGTTCCAACGTTTGGGTTAATTGCGAATCACTTTCCTGTAACCCGATCCCTTGAGCATGGTATTCCTCCATCTCATCTGGCAGTTGTCCGGTCCACCAATGGAGCAGTTCACGACTTTTTCGACTGCGTCCCATCCAGTGATCGCTCAGTAGCAGCAGTAAATCATTGGGCTGAATCACATAAGCGTATTCTTGTTTCCACTGGCTAATGTCACGCATTAACTTGACTCGGCAAGCTTTACCCGCACTCATCAGATGATGAGTCAAAATCCATACCGTACCCGCGTCACTGGATACTCTGAAATGATGAGGTAAATCGCGTTGATAGGTCGACTCGATGGGGGCGTATTCGCAAGGATGACCAAATTCACTCAACGTTCTGGCAAGCCGTCTTGCAAAAGCTAACCCTAAATGGTGTTCACTCATTCCTTGATTATGAATGGTTGGATAATGCTTCTCACATAATCTGAGGCAGTCCACCTGAAACTCATTGACACTTTGCGTGACGATATCCAGTAGCAAGATGTTGTTCTCCCTTACAAAAGCTAAACAAGATTATCACAGTTACACTTTGTCACTAGCAGGAAACGGTGACTTCTTGATCTCTAGCGCTTTTCTGGTGGGTAAATTTTAGTCAGCTTTGTACTGTTCGATGAATTACCAAATTCACTTTTTGTTACAAGTCAGTCATGAACCTTCTTGACTGATATGACTCTTTCAAGGTGCGTGAAAGCCATAAATGGCGAGTGTTGTCTATACTCTGTCAAAGTTCGTTCTAATTTTTTGATGTACTTCTTCAGATGGATTGACTAGGCGCAACGTAAAAATTGGTAAATACTCTTTCGAGAATAATTGTTAACCAATAAGCTACAACCCTGTAACTGAAACACGATAAGAGCAATGACGTAATGAAAAATTCAGACAGCCAACACTATAACTTGGTCACTCGCAGTATCCATTGGATTTCTGCTTTGGTCGTTATCGGGATGTTTGCCGTTGGCACTTGGATGATGGATCTCTCTTACTACAGTGAATGGTACCGCACAGCACCACACTGGCATAAGTCGGTAGGTTTATTACTGGCAGGTTTGACTTTATTTCGTCTGATTTGGAAAGCGCTTTCTTCATCTCCGAAAATTGAAGGCGCGCGCTGGGAAATCGTAGCGGCTAAAAGTGCTCATCACTTGATGTACGTTGGATTGTTTGTTCTTTTTGTCTCTGGGTATCTCATCTCAACGGAAGATGGTCGAGGTATTGAGGTGTTCAACTGGTTTACGGTACCTGGGGCGGGGGCTCTATTTGAAAACCAAGCGGATATCGCAGGCAACATCCATTTTTATACGGCTTGGGGCTTAATCATACTGGCGGGGCTGCATGCCGTCGCCGCACTTAAACACCACTTTATTAACCGTGATAACACGTTACGTAAAATGCTGACAGGAGCATCAAAATGAAGAAAACACTAATGGCAGTTGGTCTTGCTGCAGTCATGTCTATCCCATTTGCAGCTAATGCCGCTGACTATGTGATTGATACAAAAGGCGCGCATGCTTCAATCAACTTCAAAGTGAATCATTTGGGTTATAGCTACATTAAGGGACGCTTCAATAAATTTGATGGTGAGTTTTCTTACGACCCTGCCAACATTGCCGCTTCGAGTGTTGTGGTGAATGTGGATACACGCAGCCTAGATTCAAATCATGCGGAGCGTGACAAGCACATTCGCAGCGCAGATTTTATCGATGCTTCGAAATATTCGACCGCGACCTTCAAGAGCACCGAAGTGGTTGATAAAGGCAATGGCCAGCTTGAAGTGAAAGGTGACTTGACTCTACATGGTCAAACTAAACCCATCGTGATCAATGCTGAGTTTATCGGCGCTGGGCAAGATCCATGGGGTGGTCAGCGTGCTGGCTTTGCGGGTACTACCCGTCTTGAGCTGAAAGATTTCGGCATTCAAGTGATGGGTGCTTCTAGCTATGTCGATATGGAACTGCATGTGGAAGGCGTTCAAAAATAATCGATGTTGATTCCTTACTCATTCATGGCTCAGATGAGTAGAAAAAGCCCCCAGAATTTGGGGGCTTGCTTTTGGTTAAGCGACTTATTTCCTAACCAAAATGAGAGTTAAGCGCGAGCCAACGCTTTATCTTTGACAATTCTTACCCGTTCACCATAAATTGGGCGCAGCGCTTCAAGCACATCATTACGCTCCAGTACTCCCACTAACTGACCATTGTGTAGAACAGGCAGCATATGTGGCTTGTTTACCTTCATACTTTTCGCGCGTTCTTCTAATGACAGAGCGTTGAAGCGAGTGGCAATGCCCATGCTTGTGGTTGGGAATAGCTGCTCTTTATCGATACAGAAGAACTCCGCCACATCCACCAACTTGTCGTTGATATCAATCGCAATCACATCACGAGTCATCAGATCTACCACTTTTTGGTCTTGGCTTGGCAAGTAGTCTTGGCACCAAAGGTCAACCATTACATCATGGCTAGATAGCACGCCAACCAAGCGACCTTGCATATCGACAACTGGAGCGGCGGACAAATGGTGGTCGAGCAGGGTGTCGATCGCGGCTGGAGTGGTCATATCAACGCTGAGAGTAATAGGTTGAGTGTTCATCATATCTTTTACTGTAATTGTGCTTTTCATAAGAGTTTCCTTGACTGACGTAAGTGCTTGAGTTTCCGTAATCGTGACAACATTGGCGGCTTTTAACTGAGGGCGGCGGTAAATGCTCCAGTTGGCGAGGCCAACCAGCACGGCACCACCCACAATGTTGCCGAGCGTGACCGGTATTAAGTTAGCCGTAATAAATTGAGTGACATTCAAATCGCTGTATTGGCTGGCTGTCACACCAACTTGTTGCCAGAAACTGTCTGGTGCGAAGTTTTGAATAACAATGCCCAGTGGAACCATGAACATATTGGCCACACAGTGCTCAAAGCCGCTAGAAACAAACATCGCGACAGGCATGATGGTCATGGCCGCTTTAGTCATAGCATTCGCTGAACTGAAGGTCAGCCAAATCGCCAAACAAACCAGTAGGTTACATAGAATGCCTAAAGCAAAAGCTTGTACTGTGGTGTGATGAAGTTTGTGCTGCGCAATATTGAGGGCATTTAAACCCCATTGGCCTTCATCAAGCTGGTAAAGGCCAGCCGCTGTCACCAAAAGCAGTAGAAAAATGGCACCGATAAAGTTACCGACGTACACCTTGCCCCAGATAGAGAGCATTTTTCCAAAACTGATTTCGCGATTTGCCCATGAGATGCTAGATAGCACAGAGCTTGTGAACAACTCGCCACCGCAGATGACGATCAAAATCAGCCCCATACTGAACGCTACACCACCCGCCAGTCGGCTCAATCCCCAGCCGGCAGAAGCGCTGCCTGTGGTGACGGTAATGTAGAACAGAAAAGCCAAACCGATAAAAGCGCCCGCCATAACCGAAAGACCTAAGATCATACCGCTGGTTTTTTTCGCTTTACTCAGTGCGAACTTTTCTGCTTCCGCCATCATTTCAGTGGGTGAAAAGCAGTTTTGATTTTTAGAGTAGGCTGCAGACATATTCGCTCCCCAAACTCAATTTCATGTTTACCTCCGTTTAGTACACAACACCTTATGCGTTGCTACGCCATCAGATTAGAGGGGCAAAAGAGAAAAGGTAAAATTGATAATTTTTAAAAACCATATCAATTCTATTGATATGGTAGGGATGAAGCGTAAAATGAAACCGTTTGCTCATCTGGAGCAAAACAGTGAATGAAAAGAATAGGATAGGCAGTGCGGTATTCATTAAAGCAATTAGCAGTATTTGATGCAGTTGCCGATTGTGGCAGTGTCAGTCAGGCTGCGGATAAACTGGCGCTCACTCAATCAGCAACGAGCATGTCTTTAGCTCAGTTGGAAAAAATGCTCGGACGTCCTCTGTTTGAAAGACAAGGT
>NZ_WPDC01000137.1:0-5237 GCF_035615595.1 Vibrio sp. R-1
TAAGTGGTGCGCATTCTAGTGAATGATCTTGGGGGTTGCAACCCTTATCTTGAAAAAAAACTCAATTTTCAAAGGATTTTGCTTGTTCGTTGTTTTTTCAGTCAAATTAGAGCGCAATCGCTAATTCTCGCATCTTTCTATTTTGTTTTATCTTGTGCTTATTGTATTTTCGCTTTCCTTATTCTCAACCGCATGATTGAACCGATTATGAGCCCTTATTTAACCTTTGATCGCCAACACTGGGCCCAATTGCGCAATTCAGTACCTATGACACTCTCTGAAAGCGATCTAAAAGAGTTACAGGGCATCAATGACCATTTATCGATGACCGAAGCGGTTGAAATCTATCTTCCCCTCGCTCGTCTACTGAATTTGTATGTGGCTGCGCGTCAAAGTCGTAATGGTGTGTTGCATCAGTTTTTGGGTAATACCGAATCAGCCCCCCCTTTTGTGATTGGCATAGCGGGCAGCGTTGCAGTCGGTAAAAGTACAACGGCTCGCTTACTGAAAGCTCTCTTATCACGTTGGGAGAATCATCCGAAGGTCGAACTGATCACCACAGACGGCTTTTTATACCCCAATAAGGTACTGACTGAACGTGGCATTATGCATAAGAAGGGCTTTCCTGAATCTTATGATATTCGCCGTTTGGTGGAATTTGTTTCTGAGGTTAAAGCTGGCCAGCCCAATGTGGCCGCCCCCGTTTATTCACATCTCACTTATGATATTACCGATGAAATGAAAGTGGTCGACCGCCCGGATGTGCTGATCATTGAAGGCTTAAATGTACTGCAAAGTGGTATGGACTACCCTCATGACCCACACCGCGTGTTTATCTCTGATTTCCTGGATTTTTCGATTTATGTTGATGCCGATAGTCAACTGATAGAAAAGTGGTATATCGAGCGCTTTATGAAATTTCGCCAGGGTGCATTTAAAAAGCCCGGCTCCTATTTCAGCCATTACACTGCACTCACTGAAGCCCAAGCTGAACAGAAGGCGCGTTCCATTTGGGAAACCATCAACGGTAAAAATCTGGTTGAGAATATCTTGCCGACCAAAGGTCGTGCACATTTGATTTTACGCAAAGGGCTTCACCATACGGTAGAAGAAGTCCTGCTCCGTAAATAGTGCTCAAGAAAAAGAGGCTGGCGCCTCTTTATTTGGTTTTAAATCTGCTCTAATCATTTTTACGTAGGGATATCTCACCACCAATAAAACTTTTCAACCCCTCTTCGGTTTCTAATAATACGCCGCCGTGTTCATCAATCCCGCGCTCAATACCGCGCACCTCATTCGCCCCCATCAGCAGTTTAACTGGGCGACCGATGAAGTTATCCCAACGATTCCAACGCTCAACAAAGTTTTGCATACCTGAAATTTCATACTGGCGTAAGGTGCGATCTAGCGCAGCAATCAGATTAATCGCTAAAGCATTACGATCAATCCGGCTTTGGCCAGTCACTTCTGCAAGACTTATCCAAGGCTGATCGATATTGCCCTCGTTATCGCGCATAGCAAGGTTGATCCCCATACCGATCACTAAATGTGCTGCCGCACCAGCTTGACCAGACATTTCGACTAAAATGCCCGCCAACTTTTTATCTTGATAATAGAGATCGTTTGGCCATTTGAGTTTAACGCCATCCACTCCCATGGCTTCCAGCGCTTCAACAATGGCCACACCCACGACTAAACTCAGCCCCATCGCGGCTGCCATACCGGCATCTAAACGCCAATAGATCGAGAGATAAAGATTAGCGCCAAATGGAGATACCCAATGCCGACCACGCCGGCCACGACCACTGGCTTGATATTCTGCTAAACAGACCGTTCCCGATACCAGCGTCTCAACATGATCGAGCAGATATTGATTGGTCGAGCCAATAATCGGATGCAGCTCGACAGGATTATTCACTTGCGATTGGATTACCGATTGATCGAGCAACGTCATCGCTTGAGCAAGTTGATACCCTTTACCCTGCACACGAAACACATCCACACCCCAGTCGCGGATGCCCTGAATATGCTTACTGATGGCTGCTCGCGAGATCCCAAGCTGAGCACCTAACACTTCACCGGAGTGAAAATCGCCATCGGCTAACTGTTTGAGTATGGCTAGTTTAGCGCTGTGTTCTTTCATGCTTGTTCACTCATCCATTGCTTTAAATTGGTTTCTTCACTTTCGCCAATAAATCGCACTTCATGTTCAAGTTCAATGCCATAGCAGTTGAACACGCGCTGCTGAATATCAGCCGCCAGCATGAGTACATCATGCGCACTCGCGTCACCCGTATTAACGATCACCAGAGCTTGTTTAGGGTGAACTTTCGCTCCTCCGATTTGGTGACCTTTCAAACCCGCTTGATCAATCAACCATCCGGCCGCCACCTTGACCCCTTTTTCAGCCGGATATGCCACCACATCGGGATGCTCAATTTGCAGTCGAGCAAAGGCTTGCTGACTGATCACAGGGTTTTTAAAGAAACTGCCCGCATTCCCCATCACAGCAGGATCAGGCAGTTTTTCCATTCGCGTAGCACAGACTCTCTGATACACATCATGAATAGCACAGTCCGAGGACAAATCTTTCAGTGGGCCGTATTGGATAATCGGCTGCCAAGCTTTAGCGAATTTTAACCCTACCGCAGTCACGACTGCTTTTTGATAAAGCTGATGTTTGAAAATGGAGTCACGGTACCCAAATTGACACTCTTCCACCGTCAAACGCTTCACTGTGCCAGTCTCTAGGCATAAGTACTCGACGTAATCACAAACATCTTTAAACTCAACGCCATATGCGCCAATATTTTGGATTGGTGCAGAGCCAGCACAACCAGGGATCAAAGCAAGATTCTCTAAACCGCCGATCCCCTGCTCCACACACCAACTTACGAGTGAAGGCCAATCTTCACCACCGGCCACATGCAGCCGATGGTAATCATCATCTTGTTGATGCTCTATACCATTGAGGCGGTTAACCACTACCATACCTGTATAGTGACAAGTAAAAAGCATATTACTGCCTTTGCCTATAATAAGCTTAGGTAGGCTAGCCCATTCAGTAGAGCAATAGAGCGCCTTAAGATCGTCAATCGATTCCGCCACGACCAATTGAGCAGCAGACTGTTCAATACCAAAGGTGTGGTAGGGTTTGAGGTTCGCACCGAGTTGAATTTGCATGGTCGTCTTTGGATAACTTAAACTGGCCATATTCTACCTCAGATGGCCGACAAGCACGAAAGACCAATGTTAGAGTTTCAGCAATTTGCCCCCATTAAGCTCCCGCTTATCAAACGTTTTTATAAAAACCACTATCCAGGGAGCAAACCCAAAAGTGATGAGCAGGTGATTGTTGCTCTCAAGGATCGTGAGATCGTGGGCGTGGTACGTTTTCGTATGATTGGTCAATATCGCCTACTGACTGGCATGGCAGTGGAAGCCCAGAGCCGTCAACAAGGGATTGGCAAGCAACTGCTCGACTACTGCCAAAAGCAATGGCTCAATCCAGCAACCTTTTGTTTTGCTTATACCCATCTCGAACATTTCTATCAGCAAGGCCATTTTATTCAAATTGCACCTCATGCTTTACCCGCCGAGCTCCATATACTCTTTGAGCGTTACTCGAGATCTGGTAAGGATCTCATTCCGATGCAATATCAAGCGAAGTAATGTCAAGAATGGTCGCCATTTCTAGCCTTTTCTTAACCAGTTTTGGTAATATCCACTGCTCGCAATTTTGCACACAACAAGGTAATGCATCCCAATGATTGCTCGAAGAAACCCAATCGAACAACTACCAGCGATTGCGCAAGATCCTGACAAATTTGGCGTACTGCTCTCGGCTGCAGAATTTCGAACTCATTTGGTTGAATCGATTCGTCAGGCACGCAAACGTATCTACCTCGTTGCACTTTATTTAGAAAATGACGATGCTGGCCGTGAAATTCTTACTGAACTCTATGCCGCCAAGCAGCGTAACCCAGGACTCGAGATACATATTTGTGTTGACTGGCACCGTGCTCAGCGTGGCTTGATCGGTGCAGCAGAATCCGAAGGCAATGCAGCCATGTATCGTGACTTTGCTCAGCAACATGAGCACTGTATTCCTGTTTATGGCATACCGGTTAGAGGCAGGGAAGTCTTTGGCGTTCTGCATCTAAAAGGCTTCATTATTGATGATCAAGTTATCTACAGCGGTGCGAGCCTCAATAATGTCTATCTCCAATTTCATGGCCGCTACCGTTTTGATCGCTACCATACCTTAGAAAATGCTGAACTTGCCGACAGCATGGTGCATTTTATCCAACAAGAAATGCTGGCTCACCCGGCTGTCAATAACCTCGCTTGTGGTAGCAAACCCACCACAAAAGAGATTAAGTCTGATATCCGCCAATTCCGAGCTTCACTTGCTCAAGCCAATTACCAATTTGCTAAACAGAAAGTGAATGAAGGTCAAGTCGCTGTCACACCCTTGGTTGGACTCGGTCGACGCAGAAATCGGTTGAACCAAAGCATTATCCAATTGTTAGCCTCTGCTAAAGATGAAGTGTTTATCTGCACGCCATACTTTAATTTCCCGCCGAGCATCGCTAAAGAGGTGAAAAAAGCACTGCGACGTGGCGTGAAAGTGCATATTGTGATTGGCGATAAAACCGCGAATGATTTCTACATTGCACCAGAAGAGCCATTCAAGACTATCGGTGGCTTACCTTACTTGTATGAACTTAATCTGCGCCGCTTTGCGAAAGCCAATGAAGCTCATATTGCAAGCCGCAAGCTCTCAATCCACCTCTGGAAGCATGAAAATCACAGCTTTCATCTCAAGGGAATTTGGGTGGATAAACGTTATATGCTCATTACAGGTAATAACCTCAATCCACGCGCTTGGAAGCTCGACCTCGAAAATGCAATTTTAATTCGTGATGATTACCATCACCTCACTACCAAATTTGAAGCTGAAATTGACAATATTCTGCAGCATACTCAGCTCATCTGCACTTATAAGCAAATTGAAAAACCCGAGCACTACCCAGAAAAGGTACAACGCTTAGTACGCCGAATCATGCGTCTAAAAGCCGATCGTGTCCTCAAACAAATTTTATAATCAAATCTTACACTACCAGCCGATGCATCCGCATCGGCTTTTTTATTGCTCGATATAGCCATCCGAAACGACTATGCACTGACAGAAGCTTTATTGAAAAATTCCGATGGATAAACGCAAAAAGACAAAA
>NZ_WPDC01000138.1:0-5156 GCF_035615595.1 Vibrio sp. R-1
GCAGCGATAGGTAACAGCGCGACGCGCAAATCGGCATCTTCCAGACCCGAAAGGGTCAAAAGCTGCTGATACTGCTCGGCAGAGAAAGTGGCATCGAAATCCTTGGCCAACACCAATTCACGTAAATATGGGGCAAAAGAAGCAGGCATTTGTTGTAATGCTTGTTCAATACGGTTTCTCATAGTGATTCCTTTTCATTGCATGGAATCCTATTTTAGGTAATGCGAGATTTTATAAGGTGATCTGCGTCACGTTAAGTTATGTAATTTATTTTTATGTTTCATTATTAGAGTGACATCACACATGATAACGATTGCAAGCGTATGAGATGTGACGCCACTCGAAATGAAATTATTGAAGCCAAAGTGCGAAAGCAAACAGACTTGGTGCTAAGACAGAGGTGATAACACCACACACGACAAGGGCTAGTGAGCTGAACGCGGCGTCGCGAGGATCTTTCTCAGCGCACGTGGCTGTGCCGAGGGCATGGGATACCGTACCCATGGTCAGCCCTTTGGCGATGGGATGAGTAATATTGAGCAGTTTGTAAATCGGGTAGGCAAGAATGGCACCAAATAGCCCGACGAGTAGCACCAAAATCGCAGCAATCGCGGGCTCGCCGCCCAACTGGCGTGCCACTTCCATCGCGATCGGCGTTGTCACTGATTTTCCCATCAAGGCGGCAATCAGTTCTATATCTGCCCCCATGCTTACGGCTATCAAACTGGCGGTGATCATCGACATCACACTGCCCACGCCACAAGCCAAAGCGATAATTCGCCAGTTGGCACGAATTTGTGGCAACTGCTCATAAAGTGGATAAGCCAAAGCAACAACCGCTGGCTGGAGTAGATAACTCAACCACTGATTATCAGCGTAGTAAGTCTCAAAAGGTACTTTGAGGTAAGTCAGCAGTGGAATAAGTATACCGATACTGATCATAAGCGGATTGGCCAGTGGGGTATTGCATTTTTGAGCCACCCAACGGGCGACGAAAAATACCCCAAGTGTGATGATCAGCCACATGACTTTTTCCCCTTCTTGAGCATTCGATCCAGTATCAGTCCCAGTGTCACCATGACAATTAAGGTACCGCCGATAGCGCTAGCGAGGATCGGGGCGAGGTTTGCCAGTAGCGTATCGAAGTGCACCATCAAGCCGACACTGATCGGGACGAACAGTAAAATCATGTAACGAATAAACAGGGTGGCACTGGGCTTGACCCATTCGACAGGCACTAAACCGCTGGCCATCAGGCCAAATAGGATCAGTAACCCAATAATGCTGCCGGGAATAGCAATGCCTAACCAAGTTTGTAAGTTGATGCCCGCCAACAGACAGAGAAAAATCAGTCCCATGGAGACACAGTATTGAGCTATTTTTTTTATCATCAATAAAATCAGCAAGTAAAAATAAACGATGTTAGCAAGCGAGTTTTTCCACGTAATGGTAGACGGATTTTAAAATCGCCATTTTCTTTGGATCAGCTTGATGTTCATGCACCAGATTTTCCAAATTCAACATATAACCTTCTAGATTGCGCTCGAAATAGTCACGGCAATGCGCTGCCCAGCGGCGTTGCTCGGCATCGGTTAAGGTATGGGGATAATGGCGCGCACGATAACGAAACAGCAGCGGTTCAATGCGCTTATCGGCCACCTGTATCGCTAAGCTGCCCAGATTCTCCGGTGCAGTGGTGCGGATGATCTCCATCGCCGCGCGATCGGCTGGGGAGAAAAAGCCGGCATAGAGTTGGCTATCCACATCACTCTCTTGGTTAAACTCGCGCTCTTGGCTAAATACCGTCACCAGTTTTTCACGAATCTCGGGGTGTTGACGAATCACATTCAAGTGCGCGAGACACTGTTCGCGGTCAATACCAATCTTTTGTGCATTTTCTGCGGTCAAGGTTTTGGCCGGAGCCAGAATAGGGCATTTGTTGAGATGCACCAATTTCACGGGTACTGGTAGCTCATCCGGCGCTAGGTCTTCATACCGCGTATAGAGACGCGCTTGCAGCGTTTCGGCATCGAGCTCTAGCAGCGGCTGAGGGTCTTTACCCAAATCCACCACAATCACCGCATTTTGATTGGTCGGATGCCAAGCAATCGGCACAATCCAGCTGGTGTAGTGGCGCTCACGCCCAAGCATGCCAGAAACATGCATCAGCGGAGTTTGGTTCACAATATCAATCAGTTCTGTCAGCTTGCGTTTGTGGCGCATAGTGAAGAAGTAGTCGAACAATTTCGGCTGCGCGGCTTTGACTTTTTTCGCCAGTTCAATGGTGGCAATCACATCGGCCATCGCATCGTGCGCGTTGCTGTGCTCAATGCCGTTGGCAACAGAAAGATGTTCCAGTTTAAAGCTGGTAAAGCCGTCATCATTTTCCGGCCACTCGATACCTTCAGGACGCAAAGCATGACACGCGCGAAGCACATCCAGCAGATCCCAACGAGAATTGCCGTGTTGCCAGCTCCAAGCATAGGGGTCGATAAAGTTGCGATAGCAGGTGTAGCGCGTCACTTCATCATCAAAACGTATGCTGTTATAGCCTAGGCTGATGGTATTGGGTGTGGAGAGCTCAGCATGAATACGCGCGATAAATTCGGGCTCCGCGAGACCTTGGCTATTGGCTTTTTGAGGAGTGATCCCTGTGATCAATGCGGCCTCAGGGGCGGGCAAATAGTCGTTGGGCAGCTGACAGTAAATTACCAAAGGCTCGCCGATGATGTTGAAGTCCATATCGGTACGCACACCCGCAAACTGACTAGGACGATCTTTGGCGGGATTGACTCCCCAAGTCTCGTAGTCAAAGAAGAAGAATGTGGGCTGGTGTTCTTGCTGCATGTGGCTTACCAAATCGCTAAAAATTGCCGTTATTAGACCATCCTGACCCTGACATAGCAATTGCTGCCCTTGTGCTATCCCATTATTTGTTCAGCCTTTCAACAAAAAAGCCGATGCTGGGCATCGGCTTTGGCAAGGTAAGATTAGGCTTGCTGAGTTTGCGGCTCAGGCTCTTCGTTTGTCTCTTTAAGCAAACGGCTTGTGACAGTGCCTGCCGTCATCGAACCTGATACGTTAAGCGCCGTACGCGCCATATCAATCAGTGGCTCGATAGAAATCAAAAGCGCCGCAATCGTGACAGGTAAGCCCATGGCTGGCAGCACAATCAGAGCTGCGAAGGTCGCACCGCCACCCACGCCTGCAATACCAAAGGAGCTGATGGTGATCATCGCAATCAGCGACACGATAAAGTGAATATCCAGTGGGTTAATCCCAACGGTTGGAGCAACCATTACCGCCAACATCGCAGGGTAAATGCCCGCACAGCCGTTTTGCCCAATCGTGGCACCGAATGAAGCTGACAGGTTAGCAATTGCAGGTGGCACATTCAGTTTGGTGATTTGCGCTTCCACATTGAGAGGAATCGTGGCCGCAGAGCTGCGCGATGTGAAGGCAAAAGTCAGTACTGGCCAGATGTTTTTAAAGTAACGGGTTGGGTTAACGCCCACCATAGCAACCAGCAATCCGTGCACCACAAACATCAGGGCTATCGCCACATAAGAAGCCACAATGAAACCGAGCAAGTTCAGAATGTCGGTAGCACTGGATGTCGCGACGACTTTCGCCATCAGCGCGGCGATACCGTAAGGTGTCAGCGCCATGATCATTTTCACTAAACGCATCACAATCGCTTGTGCCGCTTCAACAAAAGTACGAATTGGCGTTTCTAACTCTTGTTTATCGGCAATCACTTTGCGTGCAGCAATACCAGTGAGCACGCCGAAAATCACCACCGCGATGATGGAGGTTGAACGTGCGCCGGTTAAATCGGCAAAGGGGTTGGTTGGGATAAAGCTCAACAGAATTTGTGGAATCGTTAGATCGGCAACCGTTGATGCGCGGCTTTCAAGTGCTGCAATACGTGCGGTTTCGCGTGCGCCTTCAACCAAACCTTCAGCCGTCAGGCCAAATGCTTGAGTGATGAGAATACCGATCAGCGCAGAAATCGCAGTAGTCACCAGCAAAATACCGATAGTCAGACTGGAGATTTTGCCCAGTGAACCGTTTTTATCCAAACGTACCACGGCAGAGATCATTGATACCAGCACCAGTGGCATGATGACCATTTTCAGTAGACCCACGTAGCCATTGCCGACGATAGCAACCCAAGATAGGGTTTCTTGAATAGCGGGATGGCCTTCACCGAGCACCACTTGCAGTGCCAAACCAAATGCACTACCTAGTACTAAACCAAACAAAACTTGACGAGAAAGGGTGGCGGCTTTTTTCTGTAGCCTAAACAGATAGAGCAACAGACCGGCGAAAATCACCAGTGCTGCAAGGGTAACCACTGACATAAGCAAATCCTTAAAAGGGGGAAGGAGAGTAACAACGGCCATCAAAGCAAGCCGATTGTTCTATCCTAAATGAGAACGATTTTCTTGGAATATAGCGATCGCTATCACGAAAATAAACTGAGAAAAAATCATGTTTTATAACTAATGGTTATCAAAAACAGAGGGTTGACTAATTGGCGATCAATTTGACTAAGTATTGCCCGAACTGTGCTGCTTTTGCAGGTGTGTATTTTGGTGATCTGAATGCAATAAGATTGGTGCATCCGCGGTCTATATTCTTCCAGCTTGATGCTGCCGTACTAAGTCGTTTGAGCATAGTCAATAGTCCAACAAGAGGAGAGAGCAATGTTGAACTGGCAACAGGTGTTGGATTTTGCAAACCAAGGCAATCCTAAGCCAGAGCGTGAAGTGACGCGCAGTGATGAAGAGTGGCGCACTTTGCTTGATGAACAGCAGTATTACGTGATGCGTCAACATGGCACAGAGAGAGCCTTTTCTAATGCGATGTGTGAGCTGTTTGAGCCGGGTTTATACCAATGTGCCGGTTGCCAAACCTTGTTATTTGATTCGGCAACCAAATTTGATTCAGGCACAGGCTGGCCTTCGTTTTCCCAGCCAGTCAAATCCAATGCCATTTCCTACCATATGGATCACCGCTTAGCGCGTGCTCGAGTGGAAGTGCGTTGTAACACTTGCGAGTCGCACCTAGGGCATGTGTTTCCTGATGGGCCGCCGCCAAGCGGTTTGCGTTACTGCATCAATTCGGTTGCCGTGAACAAACTCAGTGCATAA
>NZ_WPDC01000139.1:0-5022 GCF_035615595.1 Vibrio sp. R-1
ATAGATAGAGACAAAAAGGTCTGGCATTGACCAGACCTTTTCTTATCAAGCGGTTACGCAATGTGAAATCAGAACTCGCCCACCGCTTCTTTCAGCTTACGCATGGCGTTTTTCTCAAGCTGACGAATACGCTCCGCAGAAACACCATACATTTCCGCCAAATCTTGCAGTGTGGTTTTGTTGTCATCATCCAACCAACGAGCACGCACAATGTGTTGGCTACGCTCATCAAGACTCGCCAGCGCCATGCTGAGGCGCTGTGTGGTATGCGCTTCCCAGTTTTCGGCTTCTAGGTTATCAGCTAAGTCAGAGTGCTTATCTTCGAGGTACAGCACAGGCGCAGTGTAGGCCATGCCGTTTTCGTCATCCTCGGCGGACATCTCAAACGCAGCATCTTGGGCTGCCAGACGAGATTCCATTTCACGCACTTCAGCAGGCTCAACACCCAGCTCGCGCGCTACCGTTTCGACTTCGCCGTTATTAAACCAACCAAGGCGTTTTTTCGATTTACGAAGATTAAAGAACAGTTTGCGCTGTGCTTTGGTGGTGGCGATTTTCACAATACGCCAGTTACGTAGCACATATTCATGAATTTCGGCTTTAATCCAGTGCACCGCAAACGACACCAGTCTTACCCCCATCTCAGGGTTAAAGCGTTTAACCGCTTTCATCAGACCGATATTGCCCTCTTGCACTAAGTCCGCCATTGGCAAGCCATAACCGGAATAACCACGAGCAACGTGAACAACAAATCGTAGGTGCGACAAGATCAAGCCTTTCGCAGCATCGATATCCCCTTTGTAATGTAATCGCTCTGCCAGCTCGCGCTCTTCATCAGCACTCAGCATCGGGTAACCGTTTACTGAACGGATGTAGCTATCTAAGCTGTCTTGGGAAACAAGAGCCATTGGATACGCTTGGTTAGTCATTCAATTCCTCATCATTCTCTGATCTGGATACGCTGTTTTACCGCAACAAGCTTGAACCTAAAATGAACAGGTTTCAAGTTTGACTGGTCATTATGCATAAACAAAAGGGCAACTCAAGTCAAGCTCTGCCTCAACCTTGAATCAGCCACCCATTTATGACCACCATCACTTAAACAGGTTCAATTTCTTTTAGATGGCGTTTCGCCGACACTTTCGCCGCCACGCAGCCTAAAAAGACGCCGAGCATTAAAAGCAGTAATGATTCATCCCAGCCAAGGCCAATCAAACGGAAACGGCTATCATACAATTGAGCGAGCGCTTCCACCGCCCCATTGAGTAAAATCGTCATCAAAGCCGTTAATAGCCAAGCAGCCACGGCGCCGAGTAAACCAAACCACATCCCTGAATAGAGATAAGGACGCAGAATATACGCATCGGTCGCGCCGATGAGTTTCATGGTTTGAATCTCTTCTTTGTTGGCTTGTACGTTAAAACGTAGCGTATTGCCCACAATCAAAAAAACCGACATCAACATCAAGCTGGATAAGCTGATCACCACGATAGTCGCCAAATGGCGAATCGCATCTAAACGGGCAAACCAATCTTCATCCATGCGCACATCAGTCACCCCCTCTTCTGCTTGTAGGGCTTTGGCAAGCGTTTGGATCTGCTCTCGACTGTCCACTTTAGGCGTCACCACTAATACCGCGGGCAAGGTGGCGTTATCGAGTAGGCTGATCGCTTGCTCAAAGCCTGCATACTGGCTTAAATCATCCAAACCTTGCTGCGGTGAGATGTATTTCACTTTGGCAATTTCATCACGCCGCTCCAAATCATCTTTCAAAACGATGATCCGAGGTTCTGGAGTATCGATGTGCAGATAAACACTGAGCTGAGAAGGCTCAGCCACTCGCTCAGCCACCGAGGCGATATTTTTACTCAGCAAGTACAAACTGGCGGGTAGCGCCAACGCCATAGAAATTACCGCCAAAGTCAAAATGTTGCCCAGTGGACGTCGCCACAAGGCGGCAAACGATGCTTTCGCCTGTTTGAAATGAATGGCGAGAAAACTGTCGGTTTTGGCTCGCTTCACATCACGCGGTTTGCTTTTGGTACTTTTGGTGGTTTTGCTGATTTTTTGATTGCCCGGCTTAACGGCCATAATCCGCTACCTCACTTAAAAAACCCTGATTGAGTTCTAGATGACGATATTGCGGACGCGAATTCACCAAATGAATATCGTGCGTCGCCAGCAGTATTGTGACCCCAGCGCGATTGAACTCTTCAAACAGACGCAGTACTCGGCTGGAAAGCTCAGGATCAAGGTTGCCTGTCGGCTCATCAGCCAGTAGTAGCGTTGGGCGATTCACCACCGCGCGAGCAATCCCGACTCGCTGCTGTTCCCCACCAGAGAGCTGGCTTGGTAAGCAGCGGGCTTTATCGAGCAATCCGGTTTTATCGAGCGCCGCCGAAACACGACGTTTAATTTCATTTTCCGAGATCGATTCAATGCGCATCGGTAACGCGACATTGTCATAGATGCTGCGATCCATCAAAAGGCGATGGTCTTGAAACACAATCCCAATATTGCGGCGTAAAAAGGGAATATCCTTGTTTGGGATCCGAGTAATATCATGACCATTGAAACTGATTTTGCCATCGGTTGGACGCTCAATCGCACAAATCAGCTTAAGCAGGGTACTTTTCCCTGCCCCAGAATGGCCGCCCAAAAAGGCCATCTCACCACGCCGCAAGTGGAAATCCACTTTCTGTAGCGCTTGTCGTCCACCTCGATACGCTTTACTGACTTGCTGAAACCTGATCACGCCGTCTCCCCCTGACAAGGCTGGCACACTGTGCCAACTGAGATTGGTTTATTCTTCGCGGCTAAATAGCGCGTCGATAAACTCTTGTGTTGCAAATGGACGTAAGTCGTCAATTTTCTCGCCGACACCGATATAACGGATTGGGATCTGGAATTGATCGGCAATCGCGAAAATCACGCCACCTTTAGCGGTGCCATCAAGCTTAGTTAAGGTAATGCCCGTGATGGGCGCTACATCACTAAACAATTTGGCCTGACTGATCGCGTTTTGTCCGGTACCCGCATCCAGCGTCAACATGATTTCATGTGGCGCGCTGTCATCAATCTTCTTCATCACGCGCACAATCTTGCGCAGCTCTTCCATCAGGTTACTTTTGTTTTGCAGACGACCTGCGGTATCCGCAATCACCACGTCAATCCCGCGCGCTTTCGCCGCTTCAATCGCATCATAAATGACGGAGGCACTGTCGGCGCCAGTATGCTGAGCGATTACAGGCACTTGATTGCGCTCTCCCCACACTTGCAACTGCTCAACCGCTGCAGCACGGAAGGTATCGCCCGCTGCCAACATCACTTTCTTGCCTTGCGCTTGGAACTGTTTAGCCAGTTTACCGATCGTGGTGGTTTTACCCACCCCATTCACGCCCACCATCAAGATCACGTAAGGTTTTTTCTCAGTGTCGATCACCAATGGCTGCTCGACCTGAGAGAGAATCTCGGCCATCTCTTCTTTCAGCAGACCGTACAGCGCTTCCCCATCACGCAGTTGTTGGCGAGAAGCTTTGGCGGTCAAATTAGCGATAATTTTGCTGGCCGTATCCATGCCGACATCGGCAATCAGCAGTTGTTCTTCGAGCTCTTCGAACAGGTCATCATCAATCTTTTTGCCTTTAAACAGGCCAAAGAAGCCAGCGCCAATATTCGCTTTGGTGCGGCTCAAACTGCGCTTTAAGCGCGCAAAGAAACTTTCGGTCGGTTTCTCTTGTTCAATAATACGTGCAGGTTCAACCGTGGCTGTTTCTGTTTCTGTTTCTGTTAACGCAGTTTCCGTTTGAATCGCCACCGCTTCAACATCGGCTTGGCTTTGTGGTTCATCCTGCGTTTGAGTATCCGTTGCAGTGGTTTGGCTTTTCTCTTCGTCACCAAATCCAAGCCATGACAACAAGCCACGCTTCTTTTTTTCCGTCATCTGGAGCTATCCTGAATCGCTTTATTTTAATACAGACTTTTCTTGGCCATTATTGCGGCCCCGAAAAGAAAAATGACAAAGCAGTGAAAACTTTTTGCTTCGCTTGGTACACTTTGCCCAGTTTTTTATGTTAACTCGGGTTGTCACGCCAAATGGCTGACAAGCGAGGTATAGTAACACTTAATTAGCGGTCAAAAAATCTATGCAAAGACGTCGCCAGCCAAACCCATCACAAAAAAAGGCCCCTACAGGGCAAGTTCGGATCATCAGCGGTCTGTGGCGCGGCCGAAAATTGCCCGTACATGATGCCGAAGGACTACGCCCGACGACCGATCGAGTGAAAGAAACGCTGTTTAACTGGCTTGCTCAAGAAGTGCCAAATGCTCGCTGTCTCGATCTTTTTGCCGGTTCTGGCGGGCTAGGCTTCGAGTGTGCATCACGCCAAGCCAGCCAAGTAACCATGCTTGAGCTGAACCCGCTCGCCTTTCAGCAACTCAAAACTAATGTACAGAGCCTGAAAGCAGAAAATATTGAGCTTATTCACACGGATGCACTCGCCTTTCTGCGACAATCGGGTAAACCTTATGACGTGGTGTTTATTGACCCACCTTTTCGACAAGGTTTGTTACAGGAAACCACTCAGTTACTCGAGCAAAACGGTTGGCTCGCGCCACAAGCGATGATTTATATTGAGTGCGAAAAAGAGCTGCCACTGACGGAGTTGCCTCCTCATTGGCATCTACATCGAGAAAAGAGTGCCGGACAAGTCTGTTATCGGCTGTTTATAAGGGAAGAACAATGAAAGCACTACTCTGGTTAGCGAAAGCGGCGATTGGTTTTGTATGGCTGGTTTTGCTGTTCAACATCGTGATGCCTTTTCCGGGTAATGCCGCCATCGCACTCTACATCATGACCGCATTTTTGCTCTTCATGCATGGTTTGCAGATGTTGATTTTCATTGGCGCGTTTGGCGATAAAGTACCACTGAAGCGCTGGGAAAAGTGGTCAATTCTGATCTTTGGCATTTTTGCCCTGTTGGATATTCGCCGTAAATACATGATGTAAAAAAACCGCCGCGA
>NZ_WPDC01000140.1:0-4921 GCF_035615595.1 Vibrio sp. R-1
AACAGCTATAACCGAAGGGTTATGGCTGTTTTTCCATTCTTGTTATCGAGATATTTGCCATCATCAGCATGAATGGAAACATTGCAGGATATAGGAACAAACATGCTAAAAGACGAATTGAAAACCCCATACTTCATGATTGATGAAGCAAAACTCATCGCTAACCTAGAAATTGCTAAGCACCTGAAGGAAATTTCAGGTGTGAAGATGGTGTTGGCACTGAAGTGTTTTTCAACTTGGGGTGTTTTTGACATCATCAAACCCTATCTGGATGGCACAACCAGTTCGGGTCCGTTTGAAGTGAAACTAGGCTATGAAACTTTCGGTGGTGAAACTCATGCTTACTCAGTAGGTTACAGTGAAGAGGATGTAAAAGAAGTCATTGATATTTGTGACAAAATGATCTTCAACTCACAATCGCAACTGGCCGCTTATCGCCATCTTGTGGAAGGCAAAGCATCGCTAGGTTTGCGTATCAACCCCGGCGTCAGCTATGCAGGTCAAGACCTTGCTAATCCCGCGCGTCAGTTTTCACGTTTAGGGGTACAGGCCGATCATATCGATGAAAGTGTCTTCGATTCGATTAATGGCGTGATGTTCCATATGAACTGTGAAAATAAAGACGTTGATGCCTTTATTGGCTTACTGGGTGCCATTTCCGAACGTTTTGGTCGTTATCTCGATAAATTAGACTGGGTGAGTTTAGGTGGGGGCGTATTCTTTACTTGGCCAGGTTACGATGTTGAGAAATTGGGCGCAGCACTGAAAGCGTTTGCTGAGCGTCACGCTGTTCAGCTCTATCTCGAACCGGGTGAGGCGATCATTACCAAAACCACGGATCTTGTGGTGACAGTGGTAGACATTGTGGAAAACGGGATGAAAACCGCGATTGTCGATTCCGCAACGGAAGCGCACCGCTTAGATACGCTGATCTATAAAGAGCCTGCATCGGTGTTGGAAGCCAGTGACAAGGGACAGCACGAATATGTGATTGGCTCTTGTTCTTGCTTAGCGGGCGATCAGTTCTGTGTGGCTAAGTTTGATGAGCCGCTTCAGGTCGGGCAGAAACTGCATATCCTGGACAGCGCGGGTTACACCATGGTTAAACTCAATTGGTTCAATGGCCTGAAAATGCCGTCGGTTTATTGTGAGCGCAAAAATGGCCAAATCCAGAAGATCAACCAGTTTGGCTATGAGGATTTCAAACGCACCTTATCTTTATGGTCAATTGAATAGCGTGTACGTATTTTGTTTGGACTCGAAGCGGTGAGGTTAAGCGATTAGGATTACTCACCCTTGATGACGATAGCCAATAAAAAAACAACAAAAAAGCCGTGAGTAATCACGGCTTTTTGATGTGTGAAGATAGTGATTACATAGGAAGTGTCGTAAAAATCGTCCACTCTTTGACCACTTCACCTTTGTAGCCAACAACCGTTGCAGTAACACGACGGTTACGAGCGTGGCTCACATCATCGGTACCTTCTACTTCCAAAACGCTATCCCCGTATCCGACAATGTTCACGCGCTCTGGCGCTACGCCATAACGAAGTAATTGGTCACGAACCGCTTCTGAACGCTGCTTAGAGAGGGCAAGGTTATGTTCCGCGCTGCCTACTTTGCTCGCGTAGCCTTGTAACTCAATAGATGTTGAAGGATAGGTTTGCAAAAACTCAGCCATTTGACGAATTTGCGTTAAAAACGCAGGCTCAATCGAGCTCGAGTCATTAGCAAACAGAATATGCAATTGCTGCATCTGTGATGATTTGACAAAGGTGCCACAGCCATCATTATCGATTTCAGAGCCTTTGGGTGTATCGGGGCAAAGATCGCGAGCATTGATAACACCGTCTCTATCGTCATCTTGCAGATCCGCAATCTGATTCGCGAGTGGAGTAGGACGATAGTCGTACTCATCACCTTCGTGCTTTGTATATTGACCTTGATTTGCCAATGCCGACGTGGTTACAGTGCAAAGAAATAGTGGCAGAGCCCATGATTTGATTGACATATTAGTACTCCACCTTAGCTGTCCATTCCTGCGGGATATCGACTCTTAAGGCATCCAACAAGTTACCAGATGCATTCATGACACGATATTTTGCATATTGTTCAGCATATCGTGCATCGAGGTAGTCCTTGCGTGCCTCGAAAAGCTCATTTTCCGTGTTGAGGAGATCAAGCAATGTACGCTGGCCGATTTGATACTGTTTACGGTAAGCCACAACCGTTTTGGATGCAGAATCAACGTGATCTGCCAAAAACTGTTTCTGTTGCAGAGTGAGATCCAAGGCACTCCAAGATAAGCGAAGCCCTTCCTCAACGGTACGGAAGGTTTTTTCACGCAGATCCTTGGAACGATTGAGTTGATAAGCCGCACTTTCTGTACGATCACTGTCACTGCCGCCGTTGTAGAGGTTGTAACGCAAACGGAGCATCGCACTGAGCTCATCACTGCTGCCCTCAATACCGCCTGCATCATTACGCCAACTCTGAGCCGCTTCAAAAGAGAGTGTGGGGTAATTTGGCGCTTTAGACTGCTTATACTGGAAGCGTGCTGCATCCACATCCGCTTGAGCAACCTTAATCACTGGATGATTTTCTTGCGCCATATTTAAAGCATTTTCTAATGTCGGCGGTATCGCATTTTGATCGGCACGAGGAAACTCTAAGCTCACAGGTTCTTGACCCACTAAGCGGCGAAACTGAGTGTAGATGTCAAAAAGATTGTTTTGTGCAGCCACTAAGTTGCTGTGCGCTTTTGCTAAACGAGCCTCAACTTGAGTCACATCGGCTGTAGAACCAATACCTGAGTCGGCGCGCTTTTTAATATCGCGGTAGATATCTTTATGAATAGCCAGATTGTTTTCTGACAGCGTTAGAATTTCAGAAGCTTTGGTTGCGTCCAGATAAATCTTGGCGACTTCCAGAGCCATGTTAGAGGCATCGGCTAATAACTGATAGCGATCCGCCTCAGCTTCCGCTGCCGTTCTATCCATATCATTCAGTGTGGCAGACCCATCCCAAATCAATTGAGTGAGGGTAAGGGTGGCATCTTTACGGGTTAAATCTGTGTTTCTATTACCACTAGATTCTGCAGGATTAATCGCCTCATAACCGATACCTGCATCAAGATCGATCTTCGGTAAGTATGCGCCTGACGATGCCTCTGCATCATATTCACGACTTTTAAATTGATTAAATGCGCTTTTTAGCTCCGGGTTGGATGCCAAGGTGATGGATACAGCTTGCTCCAACGTTTGCGCAGAAACCGGATTGCTTAACGCAATAGCGAGCGCAATCGCCTTTAATGGTAATCCTTTCAAAACGTTCTCCCCAGTGTGGGCCATTACTCAATGAATGACCTTTAGTCTAATCCAGATTCATTATCATTTATAAGACATATAGGACATTTGACGTCAACAATATGACGCACGCGAGAACCGTATCACACATTTACGTAAATAAACCCCTGTGACCCGGTCATAACGATGTAAACTAAAAGTATTAAATCATTTCAGTTGTGGATAGTTTTGGAATAAAGTTAACACTTACAAAGTGTAGCGTTGTGACTTTAGTTCAAAATTCATGTTGTTGCTAGATGGAACAGCATCTCTGATTTATTTGTGATGTGCGCAGTTAAACGGAATTTTTAACTAAAGTTAACATTTATCTTGACTGGTTTTGTGGCAAAGGAAGAGTGTCAATTATCAACACACTCAAAAGTATTAGGGTCTGAGGCTTTATATGGGAATTCATGCTTTGTTGTCTTTAGCAAATCTTGCAGCGAACCAGCTGCTTGTGATTGATAGAAATGGAAATGTCGCGATCATCAACGCAGGAGAAGCGGTTCCTGAAGGTGCGATAATCCTCGACCCGAATAGTAACAATTTGATGCCTGAGCAGGAGCCACTGCCAGTAGCACAACTGGTGGATGCTGAGGGTAACGCTCAGCCGATTACCGATGATATAGAGCAGATTTTAGCCGCATTAGAAGAAGGTGCAGATCCGACTGCATTGGGTGAGGAATTTGCCACAGCTGCTGGTGGTTCAACAGGCTCTGCATTGAGCGCGGCTTTTACAATTGAACGTGATGGTACAGAAACTCTTGCATCAACGCGGTTTGATACATCAGGCTTCGAAGCCATCGGCCTATCAAGAACGCAAAGCTTGAGTTTGCTGAACCTATTGCAAGCTCCTGCGGCTCCAATTACCCCTATTCCACCAATTGATCCAGAAGAGCCTGTCTCTCCCATTGTAATTAGCAGTATCACAGGCGATAACGTAGCCGAAGGTAGCAACAATACCTTTTCCGTGAGCCTATCAGGTACTACTACCGCGGAAACTACAATTGTGCTGACACTGGCTGGTGACACTGCGGCCAAAGGTGTCGATTTCAATGGTACGTCAGTTATTGTCGTTATTAATGGTGTGAGCCAGACAGTGCCAGTTAATGAAGATGGCACCTTCCAAGTAACAGTGCCGACTAATACAAACAGCTTTAGCGTTCAAGTCTCTACCATTGATGACAATATTTACGAAGGAAATGAGACCTTCACCCTAAGTGGCAATGGCGCAAATGGTATAGTGACTGGCACAGCGACCATCACAGACATTGATAACATACCGAGCTTAACCGCGGATACCGGTTCGGTGACGGAAGACACAGTGAACGCTGCGGGGGCTCTGGAAACCACAGGTCAACTGGCGGCAGGCACAGGTGGCGACGCAGGTGAAGATAAGTTCAAAGCCGAGACGGGTCTGACCGGCACGGGCGGCTACGGCACGTTGGATGTTGACGCGAATGGCAACTGGACGTACACGGCCGACAACGAACAAGCGGCGATCCAAGGTTTGAAAACGGGTGAGACGCTGACCGATGTCATCACAGTGACGAACGCCGATGGCGTGACGACCACGA
>NZ_WPDC01000141.1:0-4920 GCF_035615595.1 Vibrio sp. R-1
ACAGCGGAAAACAATGCTCAATTGCCGACAGACTTTCAGCCCATAAGTAAAGGCACCAAATTGCTCAAAGCACTTGAGAGAGCAAAACTCACCTCGCGTGGACGCAAAAACCCAATGAGGCAATCACTCAGAATTTACAACGCCAGACACATTGCCACTTCATTAGGCAGCGAAAAACAATTTTGAATTGCCGACAAAACATGAACGAAATGCCAAAGGAATTGACAATCACAACCTTTTGATTTTTATGGATTAAGCATAACGCTGCATTAAGAGGTGAACAACGCGAAGCTGTGAACCGTAACATTCTTGCTTGGCATACCAAGCGTTGTGAATCCTTCTTAAATGCTTTGTTAACCCTCGTGTACGAAAGTACACGAAACAAACCCTCGTGTAGCTGGGTGTTGTATAGCTACACAAAACAATAGCAGTTACCTCACGGTAACAAATTAAATTAAATCTCATAAGGAGAATATATTATGGTAATTGATAATCTTATGACTGAGGAATATAAAGCCCGTATCAAAAAACTTGTCGATGACGGGCATATTACAGAGGAAGAGTCGAAAATTCTTATTAATACCTCATACAGTCTTTACTAGGGTAGTGGCGGGATATCTAAAGCTTTGGCTAAATCCTGTAACATTTGAGGTACATAATAAGTTGGTTCGACACCTACAACAGTTTCACATTCTGAACATTGAATAAACATCATTGGATATTTTACTCCAGAGATATCTGCTTTTACTGCTTCAAATGATTCTGAGTGACATTGTTGATTTGGACATTTGCTCATAATTTCAATTTCCTTTTGTTGTGTGTGAGCACAACAACATAACATACCTTTGTCAGAAGGTTTGCGAGCTATGTTGCGTATGCAACAAGAGGATATTGATTTGTCATAAACTACTGGACATAACAACAGTTATGTGTTAATTAAAGAGGTAATAATGTTATGCAATAAATGTGGCTGGTCTTTTGGAAGCTACTTTGTGTAACACACACTTAGGCGCAATCACTTGACTTTTAAGGTGCAAGGTACTAATGTGACCCTATAAAGTGAACATATTAAGAGGAGTCAGAAAATGTATAGAGAAGAAAACGAAGGTTGGTCTTAACTAAATAATTGAGACCTCACATCATTGGTATTCTCAGGCAACGATATATCGTTGCCTTTTCTGTATCTACGAGTTTTAAATGCCTACCACTACCTTAACAGATTTTCTCCTTAAAAACCCAACAATAATTCCAGTAACTTTAGGGTTAGTCGTTGCAGTTGTTGGTGTTTTAGCGCAACGAAGAACAGCTAGAGAAGTTAATGCTCTAAAATTTCAATCAGACCGCAATCAGAACAAGGAATATGACCGACACAACACCGCAGCTATAGCTTTTGTAAAAACAGCTACCACTGAGGAAATTGCAGATTTGGCGGGCAAGGAAAGTGAATCTTCAGAAGCGGCAGCCTTAATGTATGTTCTTAATGAATGGGAGCGTTGCGCTAATGCTATCCATTATAAGGTTTATGACGAAAAATTTTTATACAACTCCTCTGCTAGTGGATTTTTAGCTATTGTTTACAGGTTAAGACCTTACATTGACAAAGTGCGTACATTAGAAGGTAAAAGTACGATATATGATGGTCTTTTGAGATTAGAGAGGAGATGGAGAGTCCGAAAAGATTCAGACCTTCTGTTTGAAAAACTTGGTGTTAAGCGTGACAAACGTTATTACCTATTTTTCACAGTATGCATCTTGCTACCACTGTACTTTATAATTTTTAAATGGCTTACGGACTAGTAGGATTCATCCTCAAAGGCTTGTTCGGAACAAAATAACAACTCTCCCACATCCTTGATGTGACATAGATACATTTGTGTTTATGTGGATGGTTGTGTGAGGGTTAACGCCCGCTTAAGGGGCAGACAACGCTACTACTGACTTTCCGCATAACTCCGTAGTCACGAAAACCAACGCATAGTAAAAATGCCACGCGTTGGCTGTCCCTCTTGAAGCGTTTGTTAGCTGCCTTTAGTCAGTTGGTTCAATAATGGTAGCGACACGAAATAACCGTTATTGCATTATCATCAACAGCATAAACCAGTCTATTTGTATCATCGATCCGTCGAGACCAAAAACCAGATAGATTTTCCTTTAGAGGCTCTGGTTTACCAATGCCTTCAAACGGTGAACGCTTAACATCATTGATGATTTTATTGATCCGCTTGAGTGTTTTTTTGTCTTGTGTTTGCCAGTACAAGTAGTCATCCCAGGACTCATCTGTCCATGACAGTAAACGACTACTCATCAATCAGATCTCTTTGGGTAACTTTTCCCGCTTTGAACTGGGCAATGGAACGGTTTAGATGTTCAGCGTTCGCTGGAGAGCGAAGCAAGTGTACGGTTTCCATTAGACTATTGTAATAATCTAGCGACATAACCACGGCATCTTCTGAATCACGTCGAGTGATGACGGTTGTATCCGCATCATTCACAACGGCATCCAAGACTGCTTTTAAACTATTCCTAGCTTCTGTAAAAGAAACGATTCTCATACAACCTCCCACATGTACTGTTTACGGAACAAGTATAGCCTTCAAAGTTCAACTTGTACAGCTAAATGAACATATTGCAAGTAGGCAGCTAACGCCGCGTTAAGGGGTGAGTGCCGCACAAACCAACCTTCCGCAAACCACCTTCACCACCAAAACTTACTGCAAACTAAAAATGCCATGCGGCACGAATCCCACTTTAACGCTTTGTTAGCAATTTTTTATAGATGCATTGATATGATCGACACCAAGCTCACGAATAATAGAAAACTCGCCATCGAATATGTGCTTTAACTCTGCTTTTCTTTCTGAAAAATTAAAATCATCAACCCAGCTTAAACTCTCAAAAAACAATGCATTTAGACGTTCCGGAATAATAAATGGCTGTTCTTTTATAAGATTTAAACGCAAGGCCTTAGACAAAGTCTTTTCGTAGTCAACAATTCTTATTTCTTGGGCACTATTTAACAGTTCTTGCTTTAGTTGGGCTGCATGATTTCTGAACTCGAGGCTGGAGGCTATTTCTAAGCTAGCTCTGCTTAGTTGTTCAAGAGCCTTGAGATCATTGTAATTTTTATATTTGGAAATGTAACCTTTAATTAAACAATCGTATTGTTCTTCCAAAGAAAGCAACAACTCAAGATGCATCGAGTAAACTTGATGTTTTCTCCATGTACATAATGTATAAACAGCAATAAAAGAAGCAACAATCGTACTTAAACTAGCGAAATCAGTTAATGTCATTTCCCACGCTCTATCTGTTAATGTCAAAAAGCACAACCACCATGCATGTGGATTGCTAACGCCCGGTTAAGGGGCAGCCAACGCCATAACCAAGCTTCCGCATAACACCGTAACCACAAAAAACAAACGCATGATAAAAATGCCTCGCGTTGGCTGTCCCTCTTGAACCGTTTGTTATACCAATTTTGGGGCAGTCATAAGCAACCTACTTATAAGCCAAAACCAACTTTTGGTAACTTGCGAACTGAGCGAACACCCCATTGTGATAAATCTGGCTTGGGTTGCCCTGTGAAATCACCAAGGCAGATATACCCTCGAGACAGATAACGATAAAGGAAATCTCCACCCTCTAAAGAGCCTCTTCTATCATCACCAAATGGTAATTTTATACGATCTACTCGTAGATCTGAGGCGGCTTTGAAAGCTGGATAAACGCTGGAGTTCACCGCATATGAGCTTAGATCACTCAGAAGTGCTTTATCTGACATTTGCGATACTGTACGACTAAATATCATGATTAGACGTTTCTGCTGTTCTGATGAAACGATGATCATTTCCATATTGGTTTTCCTTTGAAATAAGGAAGTATATAGAAACCAAGCTTCTCTCGATAGTGTCTTGAGTTGGAGCTAATTACGATAAATTGGTATAACGCCCTGTTAAGGGGTGAGCAACGCAATACCGAAGCCGCTGCATACCACCTTAATCACTTAAACCAACGCATAGTAAAAATGCCACGCGTTGCGAATCCCTCTTGAACAGTTTGTTATATGAATTTTTATTCGAGCTTTATACGCGGCATGTTTTTAATCTTGTATAAAGGAGACTGTATGATTTGAGTCTTGACACCAAGAGCTTTTATTTTCGTCATTAAACCATTTGCATCAACTGAACTCAAACGCGGGTCTATACATATTTCATCAAGCAGAAGGTCGGTATCGAAAGGAATCCGATAAAGACCATTACTTCCGCGAGTTTCGTCAAAATCGTTCGCTAAAAGTCGTACTTCATGTTCATGCGAAAACTCAGGTCGTTTAATACATAATAACTCCGCGAAGTTATCATTTTGTCCTCCCATAGCTAGACTTGTGAAAGTTATATTTGACAGAAAACCAAAAATGTCACTTTCACTCCAATAATTGACCTTTCCTATGAAGTAACACAGACCTCGATAATCTTCACGAGAGTTAAAAATCGGCTCAAATAGTTTACGTATAGTAGTTGAGACTCTTACCCCTTGTTTATCATGGCTATATATACGCCACATGGCATCAGTATCTTTTTCTGTAGTCCAACACTGTCCGTACCAATCTTTTGCCAAATTATCTAGTGTAGCAACCTCATTGTTACCGCAGTCGACTTCAGCCTTAAAGAAAAAGTTTTCGAAAGGATCTTCCCACATAGACGGTTTGACTAAAACGAGCTCTTGGTCATTTATTAATTGCTCAAACCTGTCATAGCTAAACACTCGGTATATTTTTTGATCAAGATTTTCAATATTAATACAGTTATCTTCTACTTTTCTGATCATCAAGTCTTCCTTTATTCATATAACGCCGCGTTAAGGGGTGAATGCCGCATAAACCAACCTTCCGCACACCACTTTCACCACCAAAACTCACTGCAA
>NZ_WPDC01000142.1:0-4767 GCF_035615595.1 Vibrio sp. R-1
CAATGCCTTGGTGATAAAGGTTGAGCGAAGCAGGAAACAATACCCCCTCCCAACCTCCCCCTAGAAGGGGGAGGAGCAAAAGCCCCCCGCAGAGGGAAAGCATGCACAGGTATCAAAAAATCGCGGTGTGGCGGTTGAGAAAATAACAAACACAATTAAACTCAACAGCCCAAATTGTTCACAAAACCCAAGAAATACCATGTTCAACAACATATTAGTCGTCTGCGTTGGCAATATCTGCCGTTCACCGATAGGTGAACGATTACTAAAACAACAACTGCCTCATAAAAATATCGCTTCTGCTGGTCTCGCCTCTGAAAAAAGCCGACTTGTCGGCAAATCGGCTGATGATATGGCAATCCAAGTCGCACAAGAACACGGTGTCTCGCTGGAAGGCCATCAATCACAACAGCTTACCCCACAGCTTTGCAGTCAATTTGATCTCATCCTCGTGATGGAAAAAGGGCACATTAACGCCCTCAGTGACATCGCGCCCGAAGCGCGTGGTAAAACCATGCTTTTCGGACAATGGATTGGTCAACGCGACATTCCCGATCCGTACCGCCAAAGTAAAGAAGCGTTTGATCACGCCTACGCGCTGATCGAACAAGCGGCCGCGGCTTGGGTAAAAAAACTCTAACCGAACGGGATACTTAACCTGCTCATTCACACCCTTTGTTGGGTGTAGCGGCGTTTTGACCCGAAAACAGACAACCCTAAACAGAAACTCCCTAAAAACAGCAAAAACTATGACAGCACAAACATCAAAGCGCACCATCGACTCCGCCTCTGACGAAATCGATCTGGGCAAACTTTTTGGCTTACTGCTTGACGGAAAATGGATCATCCTCGTTACCACAATGGTTTTTGCCGTTTTTGGGGTAGCGTTTGCCATTCTTTCCACTCCCATTTACAAGGCGGATGCCTTAATCCAGATCGAAGCCAAAAAAGGCGGCGGCATCTCATCGCTGGTGGGCGGAGATATGGGCGAACTGTTCAGTTCGGATTCTACCGCGACCACGGAAATTGAAATCATCAAATCGCGGATGATTTTGGGCGACACCGTTGAAAAATTTAACCTCACTACCCTCGTCACGCCGGATTATTTCCCCCTCATCGGCAAAGGCATGGCGCGTTTAAGTGGTCGAATGAATCAACTGCAAGTCAGCCGTTTTGAACTGCCGGATTTCGCTACCACGTTAGAGCATCAAATCGTGTTGCAAGATGCAGAGCAAGGCACTTACCAGCTGGTGCGTGGTGATGGCAAAGTGATTTTGCAAGGCGTAGCGGGTGAGCTGGCGGAGCAAGATGACTACCGTTTGTTTGTCACGGGGATGGAAGCCGAAAGTGGCTTTGCGTTCAATATTGCCAAAATCAATGAGCTGGATGCGATTGACGAGCTCAAGCAAAACCTCTCGATTGCTGAAAAAGGCAAACAGACCGGCATTGTCGAGCTGTCACTGACCGGTGAAAACCCAGCGCAGATCCGCGCGCTGCTCAATAACATCAGCCAAAACTACTTTTTGCAAAACGTGAAACGTAACTCGGCTGAAGCCGAAAAAAGCCTGAGCTTTTTACAAGGCCACCTACCGGATATCAAAACCGATTTAGAAAGTTCAGAAGATGTACTGAACCGCTACCGTCAAGACAACGAATCCATTGACCTAAGCCTAGAAGCGAAAGCCACGCTGGATGTGATGGTTAAGCTAGAAGCTCAACTTAACGAACTGACCTTTAAAGAGAGTGAAATCAGCCAGCGTTTCACCACTGACCACCCAGCCTATAAATCGCTGCTGGATAAACGCCAAGTGCTGCTCAAAGAACGTGAGCGTATTAACCACCAAGTACAAAAGCTACCGAAAACCCAGCGCGAAATCCTACGCATGACGCGTGATGTGGAAGTAAACCAGCAAATCTACCTGCAATTGCTCAATAAAGTGCAAGAGCTGAATGTGATTAGGGCGGGCACGGTCGGTAACGTACGAGTTTTGGATAACGCACAAGCCTATGCCAACCCAGTCAAACCGAAAAAACCGCTGATTGCCGTATTAGCGACCTTATTGGGTGCGATGGCGAGTGTCGGTTTCGTATTGGTGAAAGCCGCGCTGCACCGCGGAGTCGAAAACCCAGATGATATTGAAGCCTTAGGGCTTTCAGTGTACGCCAGTGTTCCGAAGTCAGATATGCAACAAGGCTTTGAAAAGCGGATGAAGCGCCGTAAAAGCGATGAGCTTACGCTACTGGCCGAATACAACCCTGCCGATCTCTCGATTGAAGCGCTGCGTGGCCTACGCACCAGCTTGCACTTTGCGATGATGGAAGCGAAAAACAATATCTTGATGATTTCAGGCCCTGCGCCGGGTATTGGTAAATCGTTCGTTTCGACCAACTTTGCCGCGGTCGCGGCGAAAACCGGCCAAAAAGTGCTATTGATTGATGCCGATATGCGTAAAGGCTACCTACAAAAGCCGTTTGGTTTGCCGTGGGAAAATGGCCTTTCTGATTACCTTGCCGGCAAGTTAGCCCTAGAAAGCTGCATTAAAACCTGCCCAGTGGAAAACTTAGCGATTATCACCCGTGGCCAAGTGCCGCCCAACCCTTCAGAACTGCTGATGCATAAGCGAATGGAAGAGCTACTGCAATGGGCCTCTGAGCATTATGACTTGGTTATTGTGGATACCCCGCCGGTATTGGCCGTGACTGACCCAAGTATTGTTGGTGCCCACGCCGGTACTACCTTAATGGTGGCGCGTTTTGGCCAAAATACCGCGAAAGAGATTGATGTGGCCCGTCACCGCTTTGAGCAATCCGGTATTGAAGTGAAAGGGGTGATTTTCAACGCCGTCGAGAAGAAAGCGTCAAGTACTTATGGCTATGGGTATTACAACTACAGCTATGGTGATGCAAATAAATAAAAAAATTAAATTCCACTTCAATAAATTGAACAGTTGAGTCTAGCAATGAAAATATTAGTTACAGGCGGCAGGGTCAAATCATGAACATGCCCGGATTTAAAGGGTTCGCAGCATACTGTTATAGAATTCGAAAGCGAAAAATCCGGATAGATTGAATAGTTTGAATCGAGTTGATTTTCATGGTTTTTTTAAATCAATGAGTTACAGTTTTTAGCTATTTATCTAATAGGCTCGCTGTGAAGTTTTTGACCGGCTTTGAGCCATTATATAGCAAGGATGTTCATGATTTTTCCGTGAGCTTGTGTATTAATGATGTCGATTTAAGTTGAAAAACCGCGGTCTCTACCGCGGTTTTTTTATCCTTTCAATTCATGCTTGTGCGAAATCGGTATGATCCCATCGGTTAATTAATGTACTTAGGAGTGGAAAACAACATGGAAGTGGTTCATCACGGAGGTAAGGCGAGTGTCACGGGTTCATGCCATGAATTGCGAGCCGATGGGCAAGCGCTGCTGATTGATTGCGGCTTGTTTCAAGGGGCGGATGAACGCCCGTTGGCGGTGGAGTTTGCACTGGGGCATGTGGATGCTCTGATCTTAACCCATGCGCACATCGACCATATTGGCCGTTTGCCTTGGTTATTGGCGGCCGGTTTTAAGCAGCCGATTTATTGCACGGCGGCAACGGCGGAGCTGGTGCCATTGATGCTGGAAGATGGTTTAAAGCTGCAGTTAGGCATGTCTCCCAAGCAGAGTGAGCGCGTACTGACCGAGGTGCGCCGTTTGCTGCGTGTGCAAGATTATCAAAAGTGGTTTGCGGTGCAGCCTAAGCGTGCTGATTCGCTCTGGGTGCGCTTTCAGCCTGCGGGGCATATTTTGGGCTCGGCGTATGTGGAAATTCGGCGTCCGAATGGTGAGGTGGTGGTGTTTTCGGGGGATTTGGGGCCAAGCCATACGCCTTTGTTGCCCGATCCGCAGTCGCCAGAGCGGGCAGATTATCTGTTTATTGAAACCACTTATGGCGATAAGCAGCACGAGGATGTGCAGAGCCGAGGGCAGCGGCTGCGCGTGATGATTGAACGCTCACTGACTGACGGCGGTGCGATTTTGATTCCGGCGTTCAGTGTCGGGCGCACCCAAGAGCTGCTCTTTGATATTGAGCAGCTTATCTTTTCTCAGCAAATCGATGCTAATTTGCCGATTATTCTCGATTCGCCGATGGCGCAGCGAGTAACGCGTTCTTATCGTCGCTTTAAACAGTTATGGGGACGAGAAGCCAAAGCGCGGCTGCAAATGCATCGGCATCCGTTGGCGTTTGAGCAGTGTATTACGGTGGAAGATCACCGAACCCATGAGCGCTTGGTCAACCGTTTAGCCTCAACCGGAGAGGCGGCGATTGTGGTGGCGGCTTCGGGGATGTGTCAGGGCGGCCGCATTATGGATTATTTAAAGGCGCTGCTGCCGGATAAGCGAACTGACCTGATTTTGGCTGGCTTTCAAGCAGAAGGTACGCTTGGGCGCAGTATTCAAAGTGGTCAACCTTCGGTCTGGATTGAGGGGACTGAAGTGGAAGTCAACGCGCATATTCATACGATGTCCGGTTATTCCGCCCACGCCGATAAGGCCGATTTACTGCGCTTTATTACCGGCATTCCTGAAAAGCCCAAGCAAGTGCACCTGATCCACGGTGAAGCCTCAGCCAAGCAAGCGTTCGCGGCTGAGCTTACTCAACTCGGATATTCGGTGCTTTGAGTGGGAAGCTTGGTTTGGTGTGAAATACCCCCTCCCGTCCTCCCCCTAGAAGGGGGAGGGGCAAGAGCCATCTCTTTATCAATCAGCAAGATTAAGCTTGT
>NZ_WPDC01000143.1:0-4696 GCF_035615595.1 Vibrio sp. R-1
CGCGCTGAACTTGCGCAGCAAAAACCGCTGCCCGTTGCAGGAAAATCGTTTGCTGGTCAACCCTTTACAGAAGAATGGCCACCAATGACCTGCGTGCGCATTATGACGGGTGCGCAAATCCCTGCCGGTTGTGATGCAGTGATCATGCAAGAACAAGCGACCATCACCGAAGAGGGGGTGGTGTTCTGCCAGCATGAGGTCAAACTCAATGACAACATTCGCCCAACTGGTGATGACATTCGCCAAAATGATGTGGTGCTGGAACGCGGTGCGCGCTTAACCGCACGTGATATCCCAATGATTGCGACTCTCGGCATTAGCCATGTCACCGTCTATCGCAAACCGAAAGTCGCGTTTTTCTCCACCGGAGATGAGCTCAAGCCACTCGGTGAACCGCTGCAAGCCGGACAAATTTACGACAGCAATCGCTACGGCATTAAACCCTTGATTGAAAACTTCGGCTGCGAAGCGATTGATCTCGGCATCGTGCCAGATTGCCCTGCCACTCTGAAAGCCACGTTTGAACAAGCGCAAAGCTTGGCGGATGTGGTGGTCACCTCCGGTGGCGTCAGCGTGGGTGAAGCCGATTACACCAAAGATATTTTGGAAGAACTCGGCGAAATCGGTTTTTGGAAACTGGCGATCAAACCAGGTAAACCTTTTGCATTTGGCGCGCTGCAAAATGCATGGTTCTGCGGTCTGCCGGGCAATCCGGTTTCCGCGGTGCTGACCATGTACGTGCTGGTGCAACCTATGCTTGCCAAATTGGCGGGACACAGCGCTTGGCAAGCCCCAGAATCGATCCCGGCGATCACGCGTAGCCCCTTTAAAAAAGCACCGGGACGGACGGATTTCCAACGCGGCATTTACCGCATTGAAAATGGCAAATTCGTGGTGGAAAGCACCGGTAACCAAAGCTCTGGCGCGTTCCGCTCAATGAGCTTGGCTAACTGCTTTGTGGTGCTTGAGCGTGAACGTGGCCGCGTGGAAGTCGGCGAAACGGTTCAAATCCAGCTGTTTAACTCAACCCTGTACTAGGAGTGATGGTGGATATTCTCAGCGATGCAGAAATGCTGCGTTACAACCGACAGATCATTCTCAAAGCGTTTGATTTTGAAGGACAAGAGAAACTAAAGCAGAGCTCAGTGCTGATCCTCGGTGCAGGTGGTTTGGGCTGCGCGAGTAGCCAATACCTAGCGACGGCGGGGGTCGGTCACATCACATTGATTGATGATGATGTGGTTGAGCTCTCTAACCTCCAGCGTCAAGTGCTACACCATGATGCGGATATTGGCCGCGCGAAAGTGGATTCAGCGGCTGATTCGCTGCGTCTGCTCAATCCGCATCTTCAGGTTGAGACGATCCAAGCACGCTTGAGTGATGACGAATTGGATGCGCTGATCGCACGCCACGATCTGGTGCTGGATGCTTGCGATAATGTGGGCACACGCAACCAGCTCAATCGCCTCTGCTTTAAACACAAAACACCGCTGGTTTCCGGTGCGGCGATTCGTATGGAAGGCCAAGTGAGCGTGTTTACGTATCAAGATCCCGCGCAGCCTTGCTATCAATGCTTAAGCGCCCTATTCGGCTCATCGGCACTCAGTTGTGTTGAAGCGGGCATAATGGCTCCAGTGGTAGGCATTATTGGTGCTGTTCAGGCGATGGAAGCGATTAAGGTGTTGACCGGTTTGGGGACACCTAAGCAAGGTAAGATCTTGATTCTTGACGCGATGAGCATGTCATGGCGTGAAATGAACCTGATGCAGCTACCTCAGTGTCCAGTTTGCCACCCGCAAAGCTAACGTCTGCTTTATTAACGTCACAATTTTGCGACGCTGACACGGTCTGGCTACCCATTCTGTGCCAGATGGCGAAGTTAAATCCTCTAAAGCCGACTAAAGTTATACCCACACTACTTGGAGTTGCAGCTCACACGGCTGCAGCTTCAGCAGGATGGGAATAAGATCAAATAGAGGAGCTGAGCCATGTCCAATCTCAACGTTTTGGAAATTAAATCTTTCGTTCCCGCTCAGGACTTCACCACGTCCAAACAGTTTTACTTATCCCTCGGTTTTGAACTGATTACAGAATTTGGCGATGTGGCTTATTTGCGTTTAGGCCGATGCGCCTTTTTGCTGCAAAACACCCATCAGCGCCCCCATCAAGGCAACACCATGATGCATCTGTTAGTGGAAGATGCGCAAAGCTGGTTCGATCACGTCAAAACGTTGCAATTGGAAGAACGTTTTGAAAGCAAAGTGACTGATCTCATCACTCAACCTTGGGGCATGTTGGAGTTTTGTTTGGTTGACCCGAGTGATGTTCTGTGGCGTATTGGTCAACGTATTGGGTAATCACAAAAATAAGGAATAACAATGACCTCCCCACTCGTCACGGCGCAATGGCTGCAACAACATCTGCACGACCCCAATTTGGTGATCCTCGATAGCAGCATCGAGTTTCAAATTCCAACCGAGTCTGAAAAAGATTGGGTCAACAAGATCCCTAATGCGCAGCGCTTTGATTACGACAAAGTCTTTTGCGACCCTGATTCGCCCTTGCCGCACATGATGCCTTCTGAGGAGCGTTTTAACACTCTCGCTCGCGAACTGGGTATCAACCAAGATTCCTTTATTGTGGTGTACGACAACAGCGGCACGTTTGCCTCTCCCCGAGCATGGTGGATGTTCAAGGCCATGGGACATCACAAGGTGTATATCCTCAATGGCGGATTAACCGAATGGAAGGTTCAGGGTTACAACGTCACTCAAAACTATCGTGAACCCACACCAAAAGGGAACTTTGACGGCAAACTCAACCCACAAGCCTTTGTTGATGCGAGTTATGTTCTCAAACAGATCGATAATCCACATAGCCAAACCATTGATGCACGTGGATTAGCGCGCTTTTTCGGTGAAGTGCCAGAACCTCGCCCCGGCGTGCGCAGTGGGCATATTCCCGGCTCATCCTGCTTGCCTTTTGCAGAGCTCATCACTGGTCACAAGCTAAAAGAGCAAGCCGAGTTACGCCCGCTACTGACTCATATGTTGCCCGACACCGCCCAAGAATATCTGTTTAGCTGCGGCTCAGGCGTGACCGCATGTATTGTGCTGCTCGCGGCGTATGTGTGCGGCTATCAAAACCTCTCGGTTTACGATGGTTCGTGGACAGAATGGGGACAACGGCAAGATCTGCCGATTGAGTAATGTCTAAGTCGTTAGAGTGCAGCGGAGCTCGCTGCACTTCTTTTCTACAGAAATTGGCCTACAAAATATCCATTAAATAGCGATTTAAGACGCAGATAATGCCGTTTGCATCTGTTCATCTAAGTTGAGCACGGTCAAAGCGTTACTCACACTGGTCGCGATCACATCAATCGCGCCGGTGCGCAGTGCGCCCAAAAGAGCAAGCGGTTTACTGTTTTCCGCCGCAATCGCGATCACTTCGGCAATAGGACGGAACTCATCAATCCCCAAGCCAATCACGCGATCATTCATCACGGTATTGGCGATGCGCCCGTGCACATCAAAAAAGTCATGCCCGGCGAAATCCCCGACCACACCTTGGTTCAGGCGCGATTGCACCACCTCTTCCGGCGTAAACCAACCAAGGTCAACCATGTAGCTGTTTTCACTCATATCACCAATTCCGACCAGTGCGATATCAGCTTTACGAGCAAGATCGAGGGTTTGCTTCACCGTACTGTTTTGCATGAATACCCGTTTCTGCTCCGGGTTTTCTGCGTAAGCTGGCGCGTACAAGGTTTCCGAGCTGCCGCCGTATTTTTTTGCGAGTTGGCGACAAATATGGTCAGCATTAAACATACCGCCGCGTGGGTGAATACCGCCGATGCTGCACACAAATTTGCAATCTCGCGGCGTGATCACCCCAACATGATGCGCTACGGCTGACACATTACGCCCCTGTCCAACCGTCACTACCATGCCGTTTTTTAGCGTGCTGGTAAGATAGTTGGATACCAAACCCGCGACTTGTTGGCGCTGCGCTTCATCGTTCGGTTGATCGAGGGCAATCAAGGCGCGGCGCACGCCAAAACGTTCGATCAAGCGCTGCTCGATTTTGGCGCTGAACACCGGATGGTATTTCACAGTAATTTCAACAATCCCCTCATCACGGGCTTGCTTGAGCAACCGCCCCACTTTGGCGCGTGAAATGGTGTATTTTTTGGAAATCTCTTCCTGTGTTGCGCCATCTTGATAATAAGAGACGGCGATTTCAGTCAGCAGATCGGTACTTTCAACCGAAATCTCTGGAATTTGGCTCATGGGCTATCCTTCTATGGCAGCGGCCTTGCATACCGCAGCACTCAACATTGCGCTCAACATTCAGCTCAACATCAGTATGCGCGCTATGTTACTCGCCTTTTTGGAGTGAGCAAATGATCTTAGTCATAACATTTTCTCAGTGTGGTTTTCTCACCTTTGATGGATAGCCCATGGTGAGGTCAAATTTGAGCAAACGATTTAATGGCAACAAGGGCTGCGAAGGCGAAAAAAAACTCCGCTCAACGCGTCATAAACCGGGTTGTTGAATTGACTTTCCCGACAGATAGGATAAATATGGCTCCATCATTTACTCAGCGAACGAGCAAATGTTCAGAGCAAAAGTTCGGGCGCTGAAAATTTTGCATTTACTGACTCGCACTCTCTAAATCTACCCAAACTACTTGGAG
>NZ_WPDC01000144.1:0-4550 GCF_035615595.1 Vibrio sp. R-1
GCAATGCACCGCAGAATCCTGAGTTACTGGCTCAGCTCAAAGCGGCCTCTGAACGTGGGGTGATTGTGGTGAACCTGACCCAATGTCTTGCGGGCAAAGTCAATATGGGCGGCTACGCCACAGGTTGTGCACTGGCTGATGCGGGTGTGATCAGTGGCTATGACATGACGCCTGAAGCGGCGCTCGCCAAACTGCATTATCTGCTCAGCCAGAACCTCTCCTATGAAGAAGTGAAAGCCAAAATGCAGCAAGTGTTACGTGGTGAAATGACGCTGTAGTGGTTGAAGCAGAAGATCGAAAAGCGATCTCCCCCATTTAACATGGTTGCCAATGAGCCTCGCGTAATGCGAGGCTCATTATTAGATTGAGGGTTATTTATGCATCTTGGTTGGGGTTAACGCGCAGAATATCCTCTTCCCCTTCCGAAAAGCGCTTTTTCAGTTCCGCTTTGGATTTAAAAACCACCTCGCCCCCCACGCCAACCGACATATGGTCTGCCTGTGTATTATGCTTAGATTGATACAACATCACAGCTTGCATACAGGAATCTCGCTGCTGTTGTGAAAGTGGTGTACCCTCAGGCCACTTGCCCGTTTCTACGGCGTACAGTAGGCGCTGATAAGCTTCAGGCGTAATCGCATTAATCAGTTGTTGGGTGTCCATGATCTCATCCTGCTCAAAAGTGATGTGGCGTCAACATAACGAGCTAGCGTAATGCGTCAAGAACAGCTAAATAAATAAGTGTATTTGATCACAAGCCGATATCATGAATTTGACTAAACCATTACTTATTCTCGCAAGCCTAGTGCTGTTAAGTGGCTGTTTCGAGAATCGCAAGAACACCGAAAAGCTCTGTGCCGACAACCCCAATCTGCGCTGTGAACAGCTCAATATGGATGATGGGCAATGCCGCATTCCCAGAACCGATCTGATATGGCACCGCTTTGAAATTTTGAAATCACCGAGCGATGAAAAAAGCATCAAAGAATACCATTTGGTGAGTGCTTATCGAAAATGTCTTGAGCTTGCTTCGCAAATCCAAGCGATTGATCAAACGAAGCTAAAAGAGAATCGCTTTAATGCTTTGGTCAATTCAGGCAAAGAGCAAGAACGTATCGTGGCTGAACTGAAACAATCCAATTCACCACAAGCACTCTATTTCTTGTGGAGCCAGATTGGCGATCACGCGGCGCGGCGTGCCTTTTTGCAGCTGGAAGGTAAGCCTGAATTAGAAACGGCCGAGATGCAGTACGCCCTCGCCACTTTTTACACTGACCGCGATAAACCGAAAACCATCGAGCTGCTGCATAAAACACTTGAGCTCAGCAATGGTCAACCCGTCAATATTGAGATATTGAAAGCCTTAGCCAGTAACTACCATGCTCTGCATGATAAAGAGCATGCTTATCTGTGGGCAATGATTGGCAAAGAGTTTGGGGTTTCGGTTGCGTCCACAACAGAAATGAAACGGCTTTACGGTTTTAGCCAAGAGAAGTTTGCCGCATTGGATGATACTGCCAGCACGATTGCTAAAACGATCCGTAACGGCAGTTACACCAAGACTACCCTGCCTAAACCTAACGAAGGGTGAAGTGCCTCGGAAATCAGCGGCGAATTTCTTGGCCGCTGATCCCTTCCGACTTAAAGATGCTGCGCTGTTGACGGCGTTTATTTCTCATCGCATAACCTATTGGTGCTCGGGGATGAACTCACTTAGCGCCAACCTACCACTCCAAGTCGTCTGGCAATATTCACTTTTTGTTGAAAATTAACGACACCGAGTTAACACAAAATCTCAATCCTGTCGTCTTAGGACCGTCTTCAAAAACATGTCCAAGGTGGCTATCACAGGCTGCACAACGAATTTCGGTACGCACCATTCCGTGACTAAAGTCATCCAAAAAGCGTATCACCTGTTCATTAATCGGCGCATCAAAACTTGGCCAACCGCAGCCCGAATCGTATTTATTTTCAGAGCTAAACAGAGCGCTTTGGCAACAGGTACAGTGGTAAAGACCCGTGTCTTTATTGTGTAACAACTTACCTGAGTATGGTGCTTCTGTCCCCTGTTGGCGGCAGACATAAAACGCCTCTTCCGTCAGGTGCTCACGCCAGTATTCATCAGGCTTGTGCAGATCTTTTGATTCGATTTTCACCCTTTCTCTTTCCTTTTTACTTATCGCTTCACTGACCATTTTTTGTGAAAAACTTGCCTAATTCAGAGTTTGTGGCACATACTTTTTCACTCTATTTTGAGCAAGATTTTTTAGTGTGTGCGGTACTCAACCATCGCCACATTCTACGTCAATTGGTAAGCATAAAAAGCAGGCTCAAGTTTAAAAGTTAATCAGTTGCAAACGATTGTGAAAAAAAGCGACGCTTTTTTTTGACTTTAAACAAGTTAAGTCCGATTATCTGTTGCAGCTTTTAACTGGATTCTGTAATTTTACTACCAGTTATCTTTAATCAGAAATTAAGTTGTGGAGCAACTATAATGACTATCAAAGTAGGTATTAACGGTTTTGGCCGTATCGGTCGTTTCGTTTTCCGTGCTGCGCAAGAGCGCAATGACATCGAAATTGTAGGTATCAACGACCTGATCGACGTTGATTACATGGCATACATGCTGAAGTACGACTCAACTCACGGTCGTTTCAACGGCACTGTTGAAGTTAAAGACGGTAACCTGATCGTTAACGGCAAAACTGTACGTGTAACTGCAGAACGTAACCCAGCTGACCTGAAATGGGGCGAAATCGGTGTTGACGTTGTTGCTGAAGCAACAGGTCTGTTCCTAACTGACGAAACTGCTCGTAAACACATCGAAGCAGGCGCGAAGAAAGTTGTTCTGACTGGCCCTTCAAAAGACAAGACTCCAATGTTCGTAATGGGTGTTAACCACAAGACTTACGCGGGTCAAGACATCGTTTCTAACGCTTCTTGTACAACTAACTGTCTAGCGCCTATCGCTAAAGTACTGAACGACAACTTCGGTATCGAGTCTGGCCTGATGACAACTGTTCACGCAACAACTGCAACTCAAAAAACAGTTGACGGTCCTTCAGCAAAAGACTGGCGCGGTGGCCGTGGTGCTTCTCAAAACATCATCCCATCTTCAACTGGCGCAGCGAAAGCAGTAGGCGTTGTTCTTCCAGAACTGAACGGCAAACTGACTGGTATGGCTTTCCGCGTACCAACTGCTAACGTTTCTGTAGTTGACCTGACTGTTAACCTGCAAAAAGCAGCGTCTTACGACGACATCAAAGCAGCTATGAAAGCAGCTTCTGAAGGCGAACTGGCTGGTATCCTAGGCTACACTGAAGATGCAGTAGTTTCTACTGACTTCAACGGTGACACTCGCACTTCTATCTTCGATGCTGACGCAGGTATCGCACTGACTGACAAATTCGTTAAAGTAGTATCTTGGTACGACAACGAAATCGGTTACTCAAACAAAGTTCTTGACCTGATCGCTCACATCTCTAAGTAATGTAGTGATTAGCGAAGAAATTCGTTAGACAAAAAGGCGACTCTAGGGTCGCCTTTTTGGTATCTGAGTATTGGTGTTTCCGAGTCTTTTGCTCGCTATTTCACCAAATCTCAGAGCTAGCCAAAACGCAGACTCAAGGAAACTAAGATGGATTTACTCTCTTTGAAAACCGTCACAACATTATCTGATTGCGTCACCATAGCTGAGCAAGATCAAGTCAAAATCGTACGCGTCATTCATGACAAAGCCAGCGCCGCCATCTCACTACACGGTGGCCATGTCCTCTCCTTTCAGCCAAAAGGTCAAGCTGACTTGCTGTGGATGAGCTCACAAGCTATTTACGATGGCAAAGCCGCACTACGCGGTGGTATTCCGGTTTGCTGGCCATGGTTTGGTCGTATTGCCGCCCCGGCACATGGTTTTGCACGGAACCAAGAATGGAAACTGATCGAACACAGGGAAAATGAGCAAGGCGTTATCGTCACTCTCGGCTTGCAAGCCACGCCAGAGAGCTTAGCCATTTGGCCATATCAATTTGACGTTCGATTGCACGTGGAAATCCGTGAGAGCTTGACTGTGACACTTGATGTGACTAACACGGATTCAAAAGCATGGACCTTCTCTGGGGCTCTGCACACTTATCTGCACGTGGGTGATATTCGTGAAACGCAAACCTCAGGTGTGGGACCGGAGTATATTGATAGCCTACAAAACAGTCGTCTATGTACTCAGCACGGTTTGCTCACTCTCACTGACACGATAGACCGTGTTTACACGCAACCCGAACCCTTGATCACAGTGCAAGACCCCGCATTAGCTCGCACGCTAACCGTTGAAAATCAAGGTCATAACTCCGCGGTGTTGTGGAATCCTTGGCAACAAGGTGCTCAATCGATGGCCGACATGAATGACGAGGGTTACTTACACTTTTTGTGTGTGGAATCAACACTGCATGCGCCGTCTTTGGCAGAGGGTATCACCTTACAGCCGGGGCAAAATCATCAGCTAGTCACTCAAATTACTAGCCAAGCTCAATAGTCCTCTCGATATAAGCAGCACT
>NZ_WPDC01000145.1:0-4417 GCF_035615595.1 Vibrio sp. R-1
ACAACGTGCGAATTAAAGGCTGAGATCGCGTAGCGAGACCCGTTGAACCTGATTCAGTTAGGACTGACGTAGGGAACTATCCTCAACCGCTGGTATTGTCTCACCATTGATTTGCAGTTTGGGATCAGTTCCTGTTTTCACAGGAGCTTTTATGTCAACAATCTCTTCTATTCATACTCCCATAGTGCTGACTATCGCAGGCTCAGATAGCGGTGGTGGTGCTGGAATTCAAGCCGATATCAAAGCCATTTCAGCGACAGGGGGTTACGCCTGCTCAGTGATTACCGCGATTACCGCGCAAAATACGCAGGGTGTTTCCGCCGTTTTTCCTTTGCCATTAGCAGTGGTTGAGCAACAGTTAGACGCCGTGTTTAGCGATATTCCCGTCTTGGCAGTCAAAATTGGTATGCTGGCGGATGCCCCAATCATCACTCTGGTTGCTAAGAAATTACGCCAATATCAACCGAAATGGATTGTGCTCGACCCAGTGATGATCTCAACCAGTGGCCATCATTTATTGGCGGCAGAGGCGGTCGAGACGTTAATACGTGAGCTATTACCGTTAGCCAATCTCATTACGCCTAATCTGCCAGAAGCGGCGGTTTTAGTGGGGATGACACAACAAGAATGGCAGCAGAATCCGCAGCAGGGTATTACCGCGCTTAGTCAGTTAAACACACCAGCGGTACTGCTCAAAGGCGGTCACGACCATCAGCAAGCCAACAGTGATGACTTACTGATTCAAAGTGGTGATAGTCGTCATTTCTGTGCGCCCCGTATTGCTACGAAGAATACGCATGGCACGGGCTGCTCACTCTCATCTGCGATTGCCTCATACTTAGCGCAGGGGGCTGAGTTAGTGGAAGCGGTGGATAAAGCCAAGCAGTATATTCACCAAGCGATTGTGCATGCCGATCAATTAAGGATCGGCCAAGGTTATGGGCCGATACACCATTTTTATCTACTGCAAATAGCGAAAAGTCACCAGAAAAGCCAATAAGAGTGAGCTTGAGGTATAAAAAAACCGTCTCGCTTGAGACGGTTTTTGCATTCAACGGCGTTGAATTAGAAGTTCGCGCTACGTGGAGTACGTGGGAACGGAATAACGTCACGTACGTTACCCATACCAGTTACGTAAGACACGAGACGCTCGAAGCCCAGACCAAAGCCCGCGTGCGGCACTGTGCCGTAACGGCGCAGGTCGCGATACCAGTCCATGTGCTCAGGATCGATGCCAAATTCACGCATACGCGCATCAAGAATATCCAAACGCTCTTCACGCTGTGAACCGCCGATGATTTCACCAATGCCCGGTGCCAAGACGTCCATCGCCGCAACGGTTTTGCCATCTTCGTTCATACGCATGTAGAAGGCTTTGATGTCTTTTGGATAGTTCTTCACGATAACCGGTGCTTTGAAGTGCTCTTCTGCAAGGAAACGCTCGTGCTCAGAAGCCAAATCAATGCCCCATTCAACAGGGAACTCAAACGTTTTGCCGCAGTTTTTCAGAATTTCAATCGCATCGGTGTAATCCACTTGTGCGAAATCAGATTCAACAAATTGCTCAAGACGCGCAATCACTTCGTTATTAATGCGATCGTTAAAGAACTCAAGATCGTCACGACGCTCTGCCAGTACGGCTTTGAACACGTACTTCAGCATGTCTTCCGCCAGTTTTGCTACAGTGTTCAGGTCAGCAAACGCAACTTCAGGTTCAACCATCCAGAATTCCGCCAAGTGACGGCTGGTGTTTGAGTTTTCCGCACGGAATGTTGGGCCGAAAGTGTACACTTTGCTGATCGCACAAGCGTAAGCTTCCGCGTTGAGCTGGCCTGATACAGTCAGGAAGGTTTCTTTGCCAAAGAAGTCTTGGTTGTAATCCACTTTACCTGCGTCAGTACGCGGTAGGTTTTCCATATCCAGCGTTGAAACGCGGAACATTTCACCTGCGCCTTCTGCATCAGAAGCGGTGATCAGTGGAGCTGAAACCCAGAAGTAACCTTGTTCATGGTAGAAACGGTGAATCGCTTGTGCCAAGCAGTTACGAACACGCGCAACCGCACCGATCACGTTAGTACGTGGACGCAGGTGAGCCACTTCACGCAGATATTCAATCGAATGACGCGTTTTCGCCATTGGGTAAGTATCGGCATCTTCAACCCAACCGACGACTTTTACGTCAGACGCAGCCAGTTCGAATGCTTGGCCTGAAGCTGGAGATTCAACAATCTTACCGGTTACTTCAACGGAACAGCCTGTAGTGAGCTTCAGAACTTCGTTGTCGTAATTATTGAGATTATTAGGAACCACGGCCTGAATCGGGTTGAAACAAGAGCCGTCATAGATGGCAAGAAACGAAATTCCAGCTTTGGAATCACGACGTGTGCGAATCCAGCCGCGAACAGTGACTTCACTGTCTACTGCGAGCTTGCCGCTGAGTACGTCATTTACAGGCGCGTAAGTCATGTTTATTACAGTCTCCGTTGAGATATAAAGACATCCCAATGCCATTTGCGCTCGTCATCGCGCAAAAAATAGACGAAACATTGGGTTGTAGAGAGTTTTACAGATTCAACGGAACATATTACCTGTCAATTTGTCAGCTTCAACCTTTAATGTGGTTTCCGCGCAGAATTCTTAGCAATCAAAGTAAATTGATTCAGCAAGGACTCCAATTGTTGTGACAAATGTTCAAGATCGATGCTGATCTCACGCGTCTCACTTGCCGATTGTGATGTGTTGTTCGCGTGATGAGTGATGACATCAACCTTATTTTGGATCTCATGACTGACTTCCGTGGTGCGTTTGGTCTGCTCTTGAATACCCATAGCATGGCTTAGCACTTGTTGCATTTCGCTGACCACACGAGTCATGGCCGCTGAGAGCTCTTCCACTTCGGATGAACGCTGATGCGCATGAGAGCAGACGGTATCGACCGAAGAGAGCGAGGCTTGGCTGTCACGCTGAAATCCTGCGATGATATTTTCAATATTTCCGGTTGCTTCAGTGGTGCGTGATGCAAGATGACGAACTTCATCTGCAACGACAGCAAAACCGCGACCTTGTTCGCCCGCTCGCGCCGCCTCAATAGCGGCATTCAGCGCAAGTAAGTTAGTTTGTTCGGCAATGCCTTTGATCACGCCAAGAATGGATGATACTTGGCCAGTTTGATTATTTAATTCCACAATACGTTGTTTGACCGCCTCAATATCGCCCACCAGATTTTTGATATCTTCACTGGCTGCGTGTGCTTGCTTGGCACTTTGCTGAACAATACTGGTGGTGTGATTGACCAATTTAGATGCTTCTTCGGTAGCAAACTCCACTTGTTGCTGCTTACCTTGCATATCCGTGATGTTGGTTTGCACTTCTGCGGTTTCTTTTTGTTGGTTGTTGGCCGCCTGATCGGTGACTTGCGCGACATTTGTAAGCTTTTTGGCTGAATCAGCAAGGGAATGGGAAGTGTCTTGCACTTGTTGCAAGCTGTCTGACACCGTATCCATCAGGGAGTTGATGGATACCGCCAGTTGTCCGAGTTCATCTTTTCTATCGTTTTCGAGTCGATGGGAAAGATCTTTACTCTTACTCACCTCACACATAAAGGCCGACGTTTTTTGCAAAGGGAGAACGATAATTCTACGCATGAAAAACAGCGTCAACATAAAACCAAACAGCGCAATAACCGACATAATGCCGACACCAATAAGAGTGCGATGATTCACCATTTGCGTTAAGTGGTTAAGATTAAACTCAAGACGAATTACACCAAGCACTTCACCTTCTGGTGCGATGTGACAAGCCACACAGTTAGTACCACGATAGTTTTCACTCGACTTCATCGGCAAGGCAACCACAATGCCTTTCCCCCAATCGGCTTGATAGGGCTCTATAATGGTTTCGCCTTGTAATGCCCGTTGATCAATTTCATCTTTCGGTTGTTGATCCGTGCTTCCGGGGCCATAAATCTTATTTAAAGAAGGCGCTCGAATGACGCGAACTTGTTCAATGCCATCTTGTGCTAATGCTTTTTGGCGTAGCGTCTCTTTTTGTGCCATGGTGCCAGTCAGCATCATCATGTTCAGGCTATCAAAGTAGTTACTGGCTTTGTCGTGCAGCTGCTCACTTAACACGGAATGAATGAGATCTTTTTGCTGCCAATATTGATAAGACGTTGAGCCCGCCAAAACTAAGGCAAACACGGTGATTAATGTCAGCAGCAATTTACTAAGAATGGATGAGTTCATGATAGTTTTGTAATTATAAGTGACCCCGACTTATGTAAATATAGCGTTAATTCACTAGGTGACAAACGTAGACCAATTGTTAGTGTGACCTTAACCAAAGTGTGAGTTTAAATATGAGGTATGACGCATACTCTTAGGGGGGAGTTAAAGCCTATCACATGGATGACTCTTAG
>NZ_WPDC01000146.1:0-4405 GCF_035615595.1 Vibrio sp. R-1
TCAGCCCCGCAAGTGGATGAAGTGGATACCCACACGCCAACACCGAGTTGGCCATTCAGTGCTGAGCTGGATGACTGGCTTACCGCCGCCAAAGATCACAGCCCTGAGCTCTTGATTGCTATCCAAAAAGTGGCGATCAGCCAAATTGCTAAGCAGCAGAGTCAAAGTGGGTATTATCCAAGTTTGCGCGCCTCTGCAGGCTATCAAGACGGCGATCAACGAAACGGTGAATTCAATGCCGGACTCACGCTCTCCATCCCGATTGATTTAAATGGAGCAACCCGCAGCGATAACGAAAAAGCTCATATCAACTGGTTGATGGCTCAGCAACAGCAACGCAAAGTTGAGATCGGATTAGATCAAAATCTGCGTCAACAAATCCAGCAGGTTGAGATTGAATGGCAGCAAATTACCATGGCGGATCAGCAAGTGACCCATCGCGATAAAGTGCTGCGCAGTAAACAGCAACTGTTTGATGCTGGCTTATCCGAAGCCTCCGATTTAATCGATGCGCACAACAGCCTATTTCGAGCCAAACATAATCTGGCCAGTCGTTGGTATAGCTATTGGCGTCAGCGCATTGAGCTACTCAAATTAACAGGTCAGTTGAACGATAATGCCATCGCTCAGCTTTCAGGAGCCTTTCGTTAATGCGCCTCTTGTTACAGCAATCTTGGCAAACTTTGCTCGCTCATCGCCTGAAAAGCGTATTGGCGATCACCGCGATTAGCTGGGGGGTGATTTCTGTGGTGATCTTGATGGCGCTCGGCGAAGGGTTTTATCGTGCTCAAACCGAATCCTTTCGCTTTCTGTTGCAAGAAACACAAATGGTCGCCTCCGGCCAGACCAGCGAAGTGTGGCAAGGCATGCCTGCAAGACGCCCGATTCAACTGACCGAATCGTTAATGCGTGAAGTCGCACAACGTCCGGAGATCCAGCGTTACTCCATCGTCTATGAGAATCGAGAAGTCTCCATCACCCAACAGCGAGGGACAGCGATTGGTAGTATGGTCAGTGGTGTGGATAGAGGGTATTTCTCTCTTGCTGGATTAAAACTCACCTTAGGTTCACGAGATTTCAGCCTTCATGATCAACACAACCACCGCCGTGTGGCCATTCTTGGCGATCACGTTGCAGCCACCAGCCAGCTTAAGATTGGAGATGAATTCAAAATTCGTGGCATCGCTTTTCGAGTGATTGGCATTATGGATGATGAAAGCAGCCGCTTTTCATTTGGTGATAACCAAAAAGTGTTTATTCCAAGCTCCACATTTAAAGACATTTGGGATACCCAACCGAACATGATGTTGGTACTGCCCGCTCAAGGTGTTTCAAGCTGGGCGTTACGCGAGCAGTTACGTCACACTTTTGCTCAGCGGTTACATTTCTCACCTGAGGATCAAGAGGCGGTCTTTCTCCCCGATTTCGGCAGTGGTGTTGCGGTGATCACTGCCATTTTACGAGGAATTCAAGCCTTTCTCGCCGCCAGTGGCATGATGACTATGGCTGTCGGCATCTTAGGCGTTGCCAATATGATGTTTTTAGCCGTGACCGAGCGTACGCGAGAAATCGGAGTGCGTTTAGCCATTGGTGCTACACCGCAACGAATTCAACAGCAGTTTTTATTAGAAGGATTGCTGCTGGTGGTCATCGGGGCGTTAGCAGGCTTACTGCTGGCCTACTTTGGCGTGTTGCTGCTTAATCACCTTGGCCTACCCACGTGGCTTGGCGAGCCGGTGATCACTTCGACCACCGTCTGGCTTTCTATGTTGGTGACCAGCATTTTAGCCTTAGCGGCGGCCTACTTCCCAGCTCGCAGAGCGGCGCAATTAGAGCCCGTCATTGCGCTCAGTAGTCGGAGTTAATGCATGTTGCCAATAAGACAAATTATGCAGGAAATGGCGGCCGAAAAGCTCAGATTGAGCCTCACTATTTTGGCCGTTGCGTGGTCAACCTTATGTATCACAGGGCTACTTGCGGTCGGTGAAGGGATCCGTAGTGGAATTGTACGCACCATCCAAAATGGCAATGGTAACCTAATTCATGTCAGCGGCGGTTATGCCACGCAAACCCATGGCCGTTTTCATGAGGGGCAAGCACTTTCTCTCACCGAGCAAGATAGCCAAGTCTTGGCCGCTCTGCCTATGGTCAAACACGCACTTCCTTCGGCCGAGTGGCAAGAGCTGATCACGTTTGCAGATAAGCGTTCATGGATGATGCCTTACGCGGTCAAAAGTGAGTATCAGGCGATGAATAAACTGCGCTTGTTACCCGGCGGGCGCTGGTTTAATCCCGTTGATGAAACACAGCAACGTAAAGTGGTCGTGCTCGGTTATCAACTCGCGGTACAACTGTTTAATCAGCAAGAGGGCGACTGGTTTAGCGGCGGCGAATTAGAGCAAGATCCTGTCGGTCAGATTGCCAAAATAGGCGCACACGAATTTACGGTGATCGGAGTGCTGGCCAAAAACAGCGGCAACATTGAGCAGGGTTCACCTATTGATTACAGTGGTTTTACGCCATTCAGTACTTGGCAGCGTTTTCACCCCAACCAAGCGATCAGCGGAATTAACCTTGAACCGAGGGTGGGCAGTGACCGTCAAGCGTTGGCAGCCACGGTACAGCAAGTGTTAAAACGCAAATACGCCGCGAGCTTGCAAGATCAGCAAATTGTCATGGTGCAAGACCACTTTTTGAGCCAGAAAAGTATGCAGCAGTTTCTGCTGAGACTACAAAGCTTCCTTGGCATTATCGGGTTTATCACTTTAGCCGTGGCAAGTTTAGGCATTACCAATGTGATGTTTGCTACCGTGAAGCGGGCTACACGCGACATTGGCGTACGCATGGCCGTAGGTGCAACTCCCAATACCATTCGCTGCCACTATTTGGCTCAATCTTTGATCACCATGGGATTGGGAGGAATTGCCGGCTTAGGTGTGACATTTGCGATGGTTCGCCTACTCGCCGCCATTCCTTTACAGGGCAATCCGATTTATGACCACTTAGGCCAACCGGTTCCTGAGCTGTCGCTTAGCGTCATTGTGATAGTGATTGTCACCCTAACCGTCATGGGCATTCTTGCTGCTTGGTTACCCGCCAATCACGCAGCAAAAGTGACACCGTTACAAGCATTACAGAGTGAATAATGAAGTCTTTATCTCCTGCTCCTTTGGTGGAGCTACAGCAAATTTGTAAACATTACACCAGTGGGCAAAACGTGGTTAAAGCGCTTGATGGCGTCGACTTAACCATTCGTCACGGTGAATTCTTGGCAATTCTCGGACCTTCGGGATCGGGTAAATCAACCCTGATGAACGTACTGGGCTGTTTGGATAAACCTACCGCGGGCCGCTATCAATTGGACGGACATCCGGTCGATAGCCTAAGCACTCAACAACTGGCTGCGATCCGCAATCAAAAGATTGGTTTTGTGTTCCAAAGCTTCAACCTATTGGAATACGCCAGTGCTCTGGATAATGTCGCCCTTCCTTTGGTGTATGCGGGAGTAAAAGCCAAAGATCGCCGTCGACGCGCCACAGAACTCTTGACTCGAGTTGGCCTTGCGGATCGCTTAGATCACAAACCCAATCAGTTGTCAGGCGGACAAAAACAGCGCGTTGCGATTGCGCGCGCGCTGATCAATCAGCCGCAAATTTTGCTGGCAGATGAGCCAACTGGCGCATTGGATTCAAAATCCGGTGCCGAAATTGAAGCGCTGTTCAATGAACTGCACCGCGAAGGTCGCACCATTATCGTCGTCACTCATGATAACGAGCTGGCCAAACGCACTAAGCGAATTGTGACCATTCGAGATGGGCAAGTCGTCAGTGATGAGCCCACGGCTTAACTACCACCTATGGTGCGGATAAAACAAACGGCGCGTGATGCGCCGTTTGTTTGGATTCAAGTGTAATAAAGGTCACAGATAGCTTAGATCGGTCGCTTTGCCTTTGAAAATCCGATACACAAAAAAGGTGTACAGCAGAATGGTTGGCATGACGATCACCACACCAATCCCCACCACCATCAAGGTTTCAGGTGATGACGCAGCCTGCTGCGCAGTCATGATTCCGGGGACGATCTCAGGAAAGAAGCTGTACGCGAGCCCGAGGAAACTCAATCCAAAAATCAGCACCACACCAAAGAAAGGCCATTGCACACCCGCATCATTCACCGTCGGTACGCGTTTGAGATAGCGATCCACCACTAAAATCGTGGCAAAAACGATAATAGGGATCGGCGCAAGTAGGATCACCTCAGGAAAACTAAACCAACGTTCTGCGACTGCAGAATTCACCCATGGGTTGACCAAACTCACCGACAGCACCCCTAACGCTGCCAGCCACCCCGCTTTACGCGACCAACGCGCGGCACGCACTTGCAGCTCCCCTTCGGTTTTGAGCAC
>NZ_WPDC01000147.1:0-4225 GCF_035615595.1 Vibrio sp. R-1
CTCACTTACTTGCCGCCTACCTGCAACTCCTAGTTGTTTGGGTATAGATTGAGAGCCTGCCCCGCGCTTTTTTATCCTTCCTGACATGCACTTATGCTACTCTCAGCTCATGATGAGTCGAGCAGCATGAGTGCATTGTGTTTACTGTCTACCACTCCAACCAAGTTGAAACGCTGAAGATCCTGTTGGTGCATTTAATCAAAAATGAGCCGTTGGACGATCCCTTTATTCCTGAGAGCATTTTGGTGCAAAGCCCCGGCATGTCGCAGTGGCTGAAAATGGCGCTGGCCAGTGAATTAGGGGTTGCCGCGAATCTTGAGTTTCCTCTACCGGCAACCTTTATCTGGCAGATGTTTACTCAAGTGTTGCCCGATGTTCCGCAGCGCAGCGCCTTCAATAAAGAAGCGATGAGTTGGCGTTTGATGGAGCTACTGCCTAAGCTGCTTGACCGTGAAGAATTCCAACCGCTGCAACGCTATTTACAAGACGATGAAGATGATTCTAAGCGGTTCCAATTAGCGGAAAAAATTGCCGATATTTTCGATGGTTACTTAGTGTATCGCCCCGACTGGATTTTAAGTTGGGAAGCGGGGGAAGAGGTGGCGGAAATCGCTGACCAACACCCGTGGCAGCCGATTTTGTGGCGTGAACTCTACGCTTACACGCATAAGCAAGGGCATTCGATTTATCACCGTGCTAACCTCTATCAGCGTTTCATTGAGCAGTTGGCGAGTGGCAACTTTGATCGCAGTACATGGCCTAAGCGATTGTTCATTTTCGGTATTTCTGCGCTGCCGCCCCGTTATATTGATGCGCTGCGCGCGATGGGTGAGCATATCGACGTGCACCTGATGCTGACCAACCCTTGTCAGCACTATTGGGGCGACATTCGTGACCGTAAATATCTGGCGCGAGTGGCAGCGCAAAAACGCAAGCTCCTGCACATTAACGGTGAGCAAGTCACTGTTGGCAGTGAAGTCTCGCCGCTCAAAGGCGATGTGGAAAACTATCTGCAAGAGTCGTTGCACCTAAGTCACGCGGTGGGCAATAGCTTACTGGCCTCGATGGGCAAAATGGGGCGCGATAATCTCTATCTTCTGGCACAAAACGATCAGTCTGAATTAGAGCTGTTTATTGAGATTCAACGCGACTCGCTGCTGCATCACATCCAAGCAGATATTTTGCATCTGCAAGAGCATCAAGACGATGCCAAGTTTGCCAGCAGCGGTCATAAACCCAGCATTGCCGAGCAGGATGATTCCCTGCAGATGGCCCTATGTCACAGCCCAATTCGTGAAGTGGAAGTGCTGCACGACCGACTGCTAGCCGAGTTTGAGCGTGATTCAAGCCTGAAACCGCGCGATGTGATTGTGATGGTGCCAGACATTAACGCCTACGCACCTTACATTCAGGCGGTGTTTGGCAACGCGCCTGGTGAGCGTTTTATTCCGTTTTCAATTTCCGATCGCAGCGCTGATCAGGAAAGCCCGATCTTAACTGCTTTCTTGCAACTGCTCGCGCTGCCGCAATCGCGCTGTCTGGCGTCAGAACTGCTTGAGCTACTTGAAACCCCGGCGATTATGGCGCGGTTTGCGATTGACGAAGAAGAGTTTGCCACTGCCAAACGTTGGGTCGAAGAAGCGGGCATTCGTTGGGGACTCAATAGCGACACGGGCGCGGAGTTTGAATTGCCCGCCAGTGAACAAAATACGTGGCAGTTTGGCATTGAGCGTATGTTACTGGGTTACGCCATGCCGGCTGAAGCGGGGTTGTATGAGCTTGGTGGCCAGTGGCTTGCCCCCTATAACCAAGTGCAAGGCATGAGCGCCGAGTTGGCGGGTAAGCTCGCACACTTTGTACAAACGCTCAGCGAGCTGCGTAGCCAACTGGCGCAAACTCAAAGCATGGAGCAGTGGCGTTATTGGCTCAACGAGCTGTTGGAGCGCTGTTTTAGTGTCGATCTGCAAGGTGAGCTGGCGCTGAAAACCATCCGCGATAGTTTGGTGAACCTAAAACAGCAGTTGGCCGACGCGGGCTACCAACAAGCGATTTCACCGGCCATTATTCGCCAAGTGCTGACCAATAAACTCTCCGGCACGCGGATCAGCCAACGCTTTTTAGCGGGACAAGTGAACTTCTGTACCCTGATGCCGATGCGTTCGATCCCGTTTCGCCGAGTATGCCTGCTCGGCATGAATGATGGGGTTTATCCACCCAATGAAATGGTGGAAGGGTTTGACCTGCGCAATGTGCAGCGCCGAGTTGGCGACCGCTCGCGGCGTGAAGAATCGCGCTACCTGTTCCTCGAAGCCTTGTTGTCAGCCAAAGAGCAGCTGTATATCAGCTATGTCGGCCGCTCGATTCAAGATAACAGCGAGCGCGTGCCTTCGGTGCTGGTCAGTGAGCTTTTGGAATATTGTGAGCAGAACTACTGCTTGGCAGGCGATGAAAATCTAGAAAGTGATGACTCCGGACGTCGCTTGGTTGAGCACTTAACCACCCAGTATCCTATGGTGCCGTTCAGTCCACAGGCGTTTATCGCTGGCAGTTTTGCTCGTGAATGGCTGCCTGCCGCGCGCCGCCAAGGGCAGAGCAGCGCCGATTTTCTTACCCCACTCAGTGATTATCTGCTCGAAGTGAGTTGGCCGATGGAGCTGGATCTGGTCGAGCTGCAACGTTTTTGGCGTCTGCCGGTGGAGTATTTCTTCAAACGCCGCTTGAAAGTGAGCTTTGAGCCGCCGCTAGCTGTGCTGGAAGATGATGAGCCGTTTGCTTTGGATGGATTGAGCGCGTATCAGCTGCGTGATGAGTTGGTGGAAAATCTGCTCGCTTGCTGTGATGGCGCAGAGCGTGACCAAGTGGTGGCGCAGTTTGCTAAGCAGCAACGAGCGCAAGGCAAGTTGCCGGTGGCGGCGTTTGGCGATCTTGAATTGGCGCAAAGTGCGCAGCAAGCTTTGGCTCTGGCGGAAAAAATTGGATTTTTGTGTCACCAACCACTGGAAGATGAAGAGATTGATCTACGCTTGCAGCCCTTTGACGATGGCCGAGAAGTTTTACTACGTGGTTGGCTCGTGAAGCGTTATCAATCTGGTTTGGTGCGTGCGCGCAGTGGCGCGATTCGCTCGGAAGATTTATTAGCCGCATGGATTGATCATCTCTGCTTGGCGGCGAGCGGCAAAGCCGTCACGACCCATTTGATTGGTTATGAGCGCAAAGACGGGGTGCAGCACCAAATGCTGCCGCCACTTAATGACGCGCTGCAAGCCAAGGCGCTACTGAGTGAACTGGTGGCGCTGTTTTGCCAAGGCATGAACCAACCTTTGGCTTATTTCCCGAAAACGGCGTTGGCTTGCGTTGAGGCCGGATTTTCCCGTGGCAAATGGCAGGAAGATGAAGAGAAGTCCTACAAGAAAATGGCGGACACCTTCAACGATAGCTTTTACATCAAGGGTGAAGGCGGTAATCGCTACATCGCGCGTATTTGGCCGCAGTGGAGTGATGAACTGGCAAAAACGCTGCGCCAATTGGCCATCACAGTGCTGCAAACACCGCGTTTACAAGTGCAAGATGCCGAACAGGTTTAATCATGAATGACGTGGGAAGTGGGTGGCCGCCAGAAAATCATTATTGGTGTAGGGCGTTCGCTGTACGGCCACAGGTCAGAGGGACCTAAATTCTTGTGTAACAAATGAATTTGTTAACGTGCGCGCAGTGTAAAGCGCCGCCTTGGCTTGTGCCGTGAAGTGGATCCCATAAGCCCATACTCAATCACGGTTTTTAGTTTAATGCAGAGAAATATTCGTTTTAGGTCACATCTCTGTCATCGGTAGATAGAAGGATTAAGGCTGATGAGTGCCGATTCAAATAAGCTGGCTGTCACGCTCGATACGTTGCGCTTTCCCTTGCATGGAGCGCGACTGATTGAAGCCTCGGCAGGCACCGGAAAAACCTATACCATCGCCGGGCTCTATCTGCGTCTGGTGCTTGGACATGGCTGCGCGGAAACTCGCCACGCGCATCCGCTAAGCGTTGATCAAATTCTGGTGGTGACTTTTACCGAAGCAGCTACCGCAGAGCTGCGTGACCGTATTCGTCGCCGCTTGCACGATGCGCGCCTCGCCTTTGCCCGCGGCGCGAGTGACGATTCGCTGCTTCGCTCTCTGCTGGCTGAATTTACCGATCACCGCTTAGCCGTCTCTTTGCTACTCAATGCCGAGCGGCCGAT
>NZ_WPDC01000148.1:0-4079 GCF_035615595.1 Vibrio sp. R-1
TATGCAGTAAATATACAGAGTGAATCTGCCTATCTCATAAAAAGTAGACAATCTAAACACAGACATTAGCGTTCACCAACAGTAGACTTCCCTGCAATGATCATACGCGGATATTCACTTCGACATACCAATAATAAAATAATAAATTTATTATAAAATACACTTAAATTAACCATATACTACAGATAGTTATATTAGTACGGACCAATATCTAAAACATTGTCTAAGAAACGACTAAGCACGGGTAGTTGATTGAGTTAAAGTTAGTCTCAAGTCTTATACCATTCACACAATAAAAAATTTGTTAGTGACTATACCGATATCAGTGATGCATTCACTGAAGAGCAAAGGATTATCACATTGATTTTAAAGACTAAATTTTACAGTAAAAGATTCACCATCGTTTTACATGACTTTCTTTGGCCTACGTTTTTATAAAAATCAGGTGATTGTAAAAAAAACAATTAATGAGTATTATTACTAATATGTCGACCGATGGCAGTAGCCTATGATGTTAGAGTTAGATATTACTTCAGGTGAGCTGAAATGGCAGTCAAAAAGGATCGCAAGATTAAACAAAAGTGAAGCGAGCATACTTGCATTTTTACTTAAAAATATAAATTATTTTTCCAGTAAAGATGACTTACTGTGCGAAGGCTGGCCGGGAAAGGTTGTATCACCCAACTCATTAGCTGTTGCCATTAAAAATATAAGACGAGCACTTTCAAATACCACCCCGGATTTTTCAATCGAAACAAATCATGGGCGTGGGTATACATTGCATGGAGATGCAAACACATTCAAAATTTCAAACAATAAAGAAAATATATCCCTCATAGAAAACCGTATTCATCAGACAGGATTCGAGATACAACAAGTTTATTCGGCACCGAACTCGAACGAAGAATTTAAGTCTGCACCAACAACTAATAATGATGTGCTAGCACCTTACAGTAATGAACAAACAGCAAGCATAAAGAACAAGTTGTCATCCACTGTAAAGCACATTGCACTTGCTTTATATGCGGTATTCATAATGTACTTAGCACTTGTGTTCAGACAAAATACAGGCGATCTTTACTGCTATGAAGTAGCAGAAAAAACAACAGCATGTGGCGTATTTTTCTTAAACACCCCTCAAATTGAAAAACTTAAAGCGTTACTACAAGGAAAAGATGGAGTTTATTTTTATGGCCAGAAAAATAATTCATCAGAGTTTAAAGTATATCGCGATAATTAGTTTTATTTATATCAATATCTATGTACTCCTTCCTTTTTTAAATGGTTTTGGGTGTGATTTCAAATCAGAGGCCAAGTATGAAAGCGTTACCTATTTAAGCACATGCAGAATGGGATATATAGAGTCTATTGCATGGAATAAAAATACGGGCGAGAAGAAACTATATCGTGGCGTACTAGCCAAAAAAAATGACGATATATTATTTTTCGTTATTCAATCAAAAGAGTTAAGTAAACCCATCGACAACTTTAATGATGGGTTAAACGCTAGACTCAGCGACACTCCTATCTTTTCAGCAAAACATATACATAAAAAAGATTTTGACCTTGTGTTAGTTAGGAACCCATCATTCTTCATTTACAAAACCAATCTTGTAGGTAAATTAGGATTCTGGTAATTCGTTCTTACAGTAATGATTGTCTATATATAATTATGTTGAACATTTATCTAACACTGGCTACAGTTTTTGATAATCAGCCTCGATTGAAAATAGCTTTAATGTTGAGTTTTGATCTAGTGGCTTTGAAAATAAATATCCCTGAGCCAGGGATATACCGATGCTCTTAAGTACTATAAAATCATCTTTTTTTTCAACACCTTCCGCGACAACATGCATACCAACCATTGATGCATATGTGAGAATGGATGATAAAAAATGCTGCATTAATCTATTATTGCTTATTCTATGAACTATTGTTTTATCCATCTTTATTGCATCAAAAATACCATTCCTTAACATTGAGAAAGACGAATGGCCCGCACCAAAATCATCGAGAAAAACCTTAACACCAATTTTTTTAATTTTATGTAAACCGTCCATAAAGGCATCAATATCAGAAATTGGTACAGCCTCTGTAACCTCAATATTCAAATGAAACTGAGGCACCTTGTGTTTAGATATCACGTTATTTAATAACCCTTCAACTTGTTTGGCGTTTGATATTATTTGAGATGGTGAAATATTCACAGTTACAGGAACCCCTGTATGCATTATTACACTAATCGCCTTCGAGACTATAACCTCAAATATCTCATGCATATAGCCATATTTTTCAGCCCAATTAATGATCTCATCAGTACTCACTATAGGGTGTCGTAGCAAAGCTTCGAATGAAATGATGCTCATATCATCTATGTTATAAATCGGCTGAAACACAGCATAACAGTCATTTATTACTTCACTAATGCTTAATGTTAGATAATGAGCTTCACAATTATGTTCCTTATTGTAATCCATACACACCTCAAACTCAGAAGATATTATTTATAGATCTAGCTATATCGTTATTAATAATATTATGTAAGTGTAAAACCATAAAATACCATTGCGTTATTACGTACAACTTTACGCTAAATAGCCATCCATTCAATAATTAACGCCCAATGCAAAGAAAGGTATCGAATATGCTAAATTTAGTTCATCACGGCTTTTAATAAAATCCAATATGATATTAATTCCATACTCTTCCTTCATCATAAAGCAAACATCCAAATAGGCATTAAACTCTATATAACTCAATGGCGGAGGACCCACTCTAACATATTTAAAAACACCTTTAGTTATAAAAAATTGTTCCTGATAACATCGTTTCCAATCGTAAGCACTAAAGCAAAACTCATAACCATAATCGCTGAGCAGATAAAGATATTTATATAGTGCCTGTTTGTTAGAATAATATGAGATAGGAGTATTGATATCCAAAACCAACGTAACACCATGGCATTGTAGTAAAACTAATTCACTAATCAATTTATCAGCAATGAATGGAATTACCTCAGCCTCCACTTTCAAGAAAAACTTACTTCCAGCCATATCTACATATGGCGATGTTCTAAGAAACTCATACAATAACGAAATATGCGTTTCATTCTTTATCTCTGACATCCATGAACCATTTAGAGCATGTATACTTTCTCCATCAAGCTCTCTCGATTGTAAATACACATCAAATATTTTGTATCCTTGGTCTCTAGGGCAAAGCTCTTTAATGTAAAACATGTCGACCTCAAATATACAATGCGCTTTTTTAGAGTAAATTAGATGCTAAAAAAGCATTAAATAAAACGTCGCTGAAAATATAATTCGCACGATTTTATCTCTACACGCCTAGTTAGCCTCTAATTTAAACCCAGATTTCCTGGGTTCAAAAATATATCCAGCCCCTGATATATTCGTTAAGCAAGAGCAGTCTTCATCTGCTTTTTTGATCATTTTTCGTATATTGGATAGTGCTACTGCCACAGTGTTATCACAGACAATTCTATGCGACCAGACAGCCTCTAAAATATCTTCTTTTGAAATAATCCGCCCAACGTTACAGACCAAGTAATTAAGAACATCGCGATCCTTTTTGCCTAGTCTTGCTCTCATCATATTCCCGTTGGTCATCTTATAGTCAACAACACCTGTCTCTAAATCGAATGAAATTCCTCTATTTTTATTTACCATTTTTTTATACATAAATATCAACTCCTATCAATAACATTCTCCTCGTGTGCCAAGACCTCTATCATCATGCGTTTTCAGTATAAAGTAATGATAGTAAAATAATAAATTCGTAAAATTTTTAACTTGTTTTATACCCAGCCGGTGGGAGATTGTGGCAGCCGCGGCACCGGCCTTGGTTTAGCTATTTCCCGCGCTATGATAGAAGCACATGGCGGCAAAATTTGGGCTTTCCCCGGCGTGAATAAAGTGGGAACCTGTATGCGAATCTCACTTCCTGTTGGACTTAACTCTCCGGAAAAATAATGGCTCATATACTCATTATTGATGATGAACAAGCGATTCGCCGCTTTTTGCGTATCAGCCTAATTGCTGAGGGGCATACGGTTACAG
>NZ_WPDC01000149.1:0-4066 GCF_035615595.1 Vibrio sp. R-1
GGATTTCAACTGCCATAAAGAGCCTTTATGACAGTTGAAAGATTATGGCGAGGTTCAGTTTAGGGATTGGTGGATTTGCTCTGCTTTAAGGGTTGGCTGCATCTGGATGAACGACAACAAGCTTTGCAAGTGCTCGATTTGAGATTGCAGACGTTCCCAGATAATCGCTTGTAACGCTTCGTTCTCTCGACACGATGTAGAGTTTAAGAACAACGAGATATCAGAGAGATCATTGGCAACGGCCTGTGCATCGTCTAAGGTATATTCCTTCATAATTAACTTCCTATCTAAGTTGATTGTGAATCAGCCCGTAGCTGTTGCATCAGTTACGGGCTTCTTTATTAATTCGGCATGACATGAACTCTAAATGGATTTGAGGACGGCAAAGACATTCGCTCTTTAAAATCATTTGGGGCCAATACAACTATCTGACGTCCCAAATCAAAAGCCGCAACAATGATCGCTTGATTTTGAAGCTCTAAGAGTTCGATGACCTTTAACGCCCTGACAAAGCGGTTAAATCGCATCGCTTGGTCTGGTAAGCCACACCAAGTCTTACTAATTGCAATGCCTTTCTCTTTGTACTTAAGAAGAAAGTCATCTTTCTCAGGGCTATGAATAAGCCAGCCGTGGAAATTCGCGTGTTCCGGTAACCCAGCCACTTTCTTAAGTTCTTCAGGAGTAATGATACTCATAGGTCTACCTCCAAAGGTTCAATGATCATGCCGAACTTTTTCAGCTCTAAACCACCGAAGTTATTCACAATGTAGCTAGCGCTATGTGGCGTATAAAGTCCAGCGGCATAAGGCTCTTGCCCTTTTTCCAGTTGGAGCTTCATCTGGACAGGGAACTTACCGCCCAGGTAAACATAAGCCGTTTGTTCGTAAATTTCGCGAGCAGGTTTGTCATCTTTTGCTTTGGTGGTTCGGGTGCTGACCTTTACGTCATCTTGGAATATCTCGATTTTAATCATGGTACTGTCTCTATGCGATTGCTCTAAATGGCAGTATGTTGGAGTTGGCCACAACAGGAAGTTGATACCAACTAGGAATAGGCAGAGGTTTAACCTCGATCACTTCTGAACGTTTTAGTGTCGGGCACATGCGAGACACATCAAATGGCTGACCGATATCGAGGCCAATTTGTTTAAGACGAGCTTTGTGCTCAAAGAATTGAGAGCGATTAAGGACTTGTCGAATATCAGTACCACTTTGCCACATGATGGCATAACTCTGTGTAGCATTAGCTGCTTGGCGACTGCTGACAATGCCCAGTTCAAGAAGTTGGTCGGCAATGCTTTTGTGTTCATCATGGTTAATTTGGATGGTCTTCATAGCGTTCTCGATATCGGTCAGATGTGCATAAAAGTCGTGTTCGTTAACTAGGCCGTAAAACTGTAAATTGTGTTTTTTCAAGAAAAGTTGCTTCATACTCATTTCGTCACGGACTACGCCGTATTCTTCACAATAATGGATAAGCTGTTCTATATAGTTCAATTGAAGTTCTGTGATGCCATCTCGTTTACGTTTGTCTTTTCGTAAGTGCTCTTTGAGTTCGTATGCTTTGCAATAAAGTTTGTTAAGTGCCCAAGATGAGCTGTAGCCCCAACCGCAAGTCATGCCGTTAGGAAATAAATGAGGCTTGCGCCCTCGCCCAATTTGCATCGAGGACATACCACGGATAAAGGATGACTCTTTGCCCTTGCCTACTGCCAAATTTCGAGTCCAGTCAATCGAGGTAATTTCGGCACCATCACCGACCAGCGATGATGATTTACCATCCGGCGTTTGACGTGGGAACAGACGTGTGTTTTTGGTAAAGGGAGGTAAATCGTATTGGCGTAAAATGTGGTTATAGATTTCGACGCATTCATCCAGAGTAGTCAGACCAAACAGATTATCCATTCTTTGCCATCGGGACGGATTGCCTTCAACTCTAACTTTGTAACCATCGCAGCGAATCGTCAGTTTTGAGCTGAACGACCCCTCTAAACGCTTTTGATTTACAGAGGGCGGCAGCGCTTCACCAGACTCCATATCAAGCCTTTCAATAACATGCGTCCCGACCAGTGGAAGCCCACCGTCAGGATGCAGTTGTTGCATGAAAAGCTGGTCAATGAAATACACGTCAAAAACCCTGTCAATAGCCCTAGGAGGTGAATTTAATTAACTCTACAGAATCAATTAAGCCAATAGTGCAAATATATAGGGTTATAATTCATCTCACAAGATGAATATGGAGCAGTATTAATGTCTATAGGTGAAAATCTAAAGCGTTTAAGACGTGATAAGGGATGGACGCAGGGAGAGTTAGCAAAAAATTGTGGAATAAGATTAGGCCAGATATCGAAGATCGAAAGAAACGAAACTGATCCAAAACTAAGTACACTGTATGCAATCACTCAAGCTTTGGAATGCACTCCAAATGCCCTGTTAATGGACGTTTCAAAAACGAGTCTCGATGCGCTAATGGAAATTGCACTTGAGAGGGTTCAAAAACTCCCCGAAACTGATAAGGAACATTTGTTAGCCGTAATTGATAAATACTGTATAGCCAAGAGCTTACAACACTTAATGGAAAACAATACGATCTTTGGAGTATCGATATTTGACGGGAAAACAGAAGAGTTAACAAAGTAAATAGTCCGGAAGTCCGGACTTAGTTGGGGTGTAACAGTAACCCCAACCGTTTTCGGCCATTTACCCCCGTAATACTAGACGGGGGTCTAACCCGCTTCCTCCTTCCTCCTCCTCCTCAGTCTTCGTCGTCGTGCGTCCGTCGTCATCGAGTTAGATAAGCGAATAGTCGTAGTGAGGCAATGAAGTTCACGGCGACCGCTGTCTCAATAGAACCTGTAGAAATTCCGTCTCCTCGCATCAGCAAAGCTGATGACTGCGGCGGACGGATGAATTTTAGAAAAGCTTTCTTTGTTGCTTTTTAAGAAGGCAAAACACCTGAATTCGTATTAGTCGCCATTATGTTACGGGCTCACTCTTGCAGAACGATTCAGCAAGCTGCCCACCTTCTGCTGCAAGTGAGGCCGTCAGTGCTTGCGCAATGATACTGACGACTCCCCCTCAACATAACGCCGCACCACCTAATGCGCACCAAGATAGACAAAAAAGAAAGGCAACTTTTAATTGCAAATCAATAAGTTACCTTTACTTTTTGCCTCTATTTTCATGCTATCTTTTGGTGTTCTGTTAGACGTTCAAAAGCGCCAATTGCACGCTCATTTTTGGATCTTTCTGCAATGATAGCCAGCAATACTAAATCTACATCTAAACCTAGCATTTCGGCGATTTCACACGCCATTTCATCGCTCATTGTGCCGCCATTTCTCCATTTTTGAACTGAAGCTTGGCTAATATCTAAATATTTAGCTACCTGTCTATCGCTAACTAACTGTTTTTCAATGCGTAAACGGTTTAGCAAGTCTAATGTCGTTATCATTTTTTCACCTCCTTTATCGAGTATATTTCACATTTCGCATGACATCCAAACAGTTGTCAGTAGTCACAATGCATGTCTTAAATATAGTCGTCCAAGCCGCGATGGTTCCGACATCTATCAAAATTGCCCTTAGTTACTTGAGTGAGTCGAACACGTTGACGGTACTAAGGGCACCCCTCTAAGTGACTTGATAGATGCGGCAGATTTGGACGGGGATTTTGAATAGATAAACAAGGACATTAGCCATGAATACCACACCCGAACAACTGATAACCTTTCAAGCTCATACAGCCAAGCTGATTCAGCGAATCACTGAGCTCAATATCAAGACGCCTCATTCCATTGAGTTCAACCTCAGAAAGTCAGAAACAGGCCACCGTGAGCACGTTCAACTGGGTATTCGTTGGTTTGTTAATGGTGACTTCTTTGATACGCCTCAAACCCCAAATTCAGATTCAACCTTTGCCCATAGCTGGATGACAATAGAACAGCTAAACAAATGGTTTCTTGATGCAAATATAGCCCTTGATTTACTCGAAGCTGAATTAAAGGCGGCATAGTACACCATGAGTCGATTTGAGCAGACAGGAAAGCAACGTAAAGACCGCCCTTT
>NZ_WPDC01000150.1:0-3949 GCF_035615595.1 Vibrio sp. R-1
AGAAAAAATCATGGGCTTTGGCCACGCGATTTATCGTGAGAGTGACCCACGCAATGCCTTAATCAAAGAGTGGTCGAAGGCGCTTTCTGAAGCAGTGGAGGATTCTCATCTCTACGCTGTTTCTGAGCGTGTGGAAGCGGTGATGAAGCGCGAGAAAGATCTGTTCTGTAATGCGGACTTCTTCCACGCTTCGGCCTATCACTTTATGGGCATTCCAACCAAATTGTTTACGCCAATCTTTGTGATGAGCCGTTTAACCGGCTGGGCGGCGCATGTTTATGAGCAGCGTGCCAACAACCGAATTATTCGCCCAAGTGCGGATTATGTGGGGCCTGAGCATCAAACTTGGCTGCCGATTGAACAGCGTGGCTAACACTGAACAAGTACAACGAACCCTCCTGTGGAGGGTTCAGAGCCATTTGAATGGCCAGCAGCAATGGAAGTAAAAACATGAACAGTCTGTATCGTAAAGCCTTATCGCAAAGCCCTGCGCAATCTCAGGTCGATTTTTTTGATACGCGCGCGGCGGTCGAGGCGTTAAAACCGGGCACATACCAAACTTTGCCTTACACGGCACGTATTCTGGCCGAAAACTTGGTTCGCCGCTGCCCACCGGAACAATTGAGCGAAAGTCTGCTGCAAATTATCGAGCGTAAACGCGATCTTGATTTCCCTTGGTATCCCGCGCGCGTGGTGTGCCACGATATTCTCGGCCAAACCGCGTTGGTTGATTTGGCGGGCTTGCGTGATGCGATTGCCGATCAAGGCGGCGACCCCGCGCAAGTCAATCCTGTAGTAGAAACCCAGTTGATTGTTGATCACTCGTTGGCGGTGGAATATTCCGGCTGCGATCCTGATGCGTTTGAGAAAAATCGCGCGGTAGAAGACAGACGCAATGAAGATCGTTTCCACTTTATTCAGTGGTGTAAAACCGCGTTTAAAAACGTCAGTGTGATCCCAGCTGGTAACGGCATCATGCACCAGATCAATCTGGAAAAAATGTCGCCGGTGATACAGGTGAAAGAGGGCGTGGCTTTCCCTGATTCTTGCGTAGGCACAGATAGCCATACGCCGCACGTTGATGCTCTTGGAGTGCTGGCGATTGGCGTGGGCGGCCTTGAAGCGGAAACTGTAATGCTTGGTCGCCCTTCCATGATGCGCTTGCCAGATATTGTCGGTGTGAAACTTACCGGAGCGCGCCAACCGGGTATTACCGCAACCGATATTGTGTTGGCTTTAACTGAATTTCTGCGCCGCGAGCGGGTGGTCTCAGCCTATCTGGAGTTTTTTGGCGAAGGGGCGAAAGCGCTAACCATCGGCGATCGCGCGACTATTTCCAATATGACGCCGGAATACGGCGCGACTGCCGGCATGTTCTACATTGATGAACAGACCATTCAATATTTAAAACTGACTGGCCGCGATCCAGAGCAAGTCGCCTTGGTCGAAAGCTATGCCAAAGCTGCAGGTTTATGGGCGGACAGCTTAGAGCACGCAGAATACGAACGTGTGCTGGAGTTTGATCTCTCCAGCGTTGAGCGCAATTTGGCGGGGCCTTCCAATCCACATCGCCGTTTACCGACCAAGGAACTCAGTGCTCGCGGCATTGCGATACCTGCTCAGCAACGAGAAGCACAACAAACAGAGGGCTTGATGCCCGATGGCGCGGTGATCATCGCCGCCATCACTTCCTGCACCAACACCAGTAACCCGCGTAACGTGGTCGCTGCAGGGCTGCTCGCCAAGAAAGCTAATCAGCTCGGCCTTAAACGCCAGCCTTGGGTGAAAACCTCATTTGCGCCCGGCTCGAAAGTTGCCAAATTGTATTTGGAAGAAGCTGGGCTGCTCTCTGAACTTGAACAACTTGGTTTTGGCATTGTGGCGTATGCCTGTACCACCTGTAACGGCATGAGTGGCGCGCTCGATCCCGCGATTCAACAAGAAATTATTGAACGCGATCTCTACGCTACGGCGGTGCTGTCTGGCAACCGCAACTTTGATGGCCGTATCCATCCGTATGCCAAGCAAGCGTTTTTGGCTTCGCCGCCTCTGGTCGTGGCTTACGCGATAGCAGGCACGATGCGCTTTGATATTGAACGTGACGCGCTGGGTGTCGATGCACAAGGCAAGCCAATTTATCTCAATCACTTATGGCCAAGTGATGAAGAGATTGATGCCGTCGTCGGCCGCGCGGTCAAACCGGAGCAGTTTAAGCAGATCTATATCCAGATGTTCAAACTCGATGAGACACAAAGTGCGAGCTCACCGCTGTATGACTGGCGGCCGATGAGTACGTATATTCGCCGCCCACCGTATTGGGAAGGAGCGCTCGCGGCACCGCGTACCTTGAAAGCGATGCGACCACTGGCGATTTTGGGTGACAACATCACCACGGATCATTTATCACCCTCCAATGCCATTTTGGCGAGCAGCGCGGCTGGGGAATACCTGACCAAAATGGGCGTGCCGGAGGAAGATTTTAACTCTTACGCCACCCACCGCGGCGATCACCTGACTGCGCAGCGCGCCACGTTTGCCAACCCGAAACTGTTTAACGAAATGGTTAAAGAAAACGGGCAGGTCAAACAAGGTTCTCTCGCGCGTATTGAGCCGGAAGGCAAAATAACCCGCATGTGGGAAGCGATTGAAACCTATATGAACCGCAAGCAACCACTGATTGTAATTGCGGGAGCGGATTATGGCCAAGGCTCATCACGTGACTGGGCAGCCAAAGGTGTGCGTTTAGCCGGCGTTGAGGCGATCGTGGCCGAAGGCTTTGAGCGGATTCACCGCACCAACTTGGTTGGGATGGGCGTACTGCCGCTAGAGTTTAAGCCGGGCGTCAATCGCCACTCGCTAGCGCTCGATGGCACTGAGCTGTTTGATGTGGTGGGGGAGATCAGGCCCGGTGCAGATTTAGCCCTAGTCGTGACCAGACAAAACGGTGAGAAGCTCGATGTGGCGGTGACGTGTCGTTTGGACACGGCAGATGAAGTGCACGTGTATCAAGCGGGTGGCGTGTTGCAACGCTTCGCGCAAGACTTTTTGGCGCAGTAGGAGGCAGCATGAACGAGACAGTGTCACAAATTCGTATTCCTGCCACCTACATGCGTGGCGGAACTAGCAAAGGGGTGTTTTTCCGTCTGAACGATTTGCCGATTGAAGCGCAGCTTCCCGGTGCTGCCCGTGATGCTCTGTTGTTACGAGTGATTGGTAGCCCAGATCCTTACGGTAAACAGATTGATGGCATGGGAGGCGCGACATCGAGCACCAGCAAAACCGTGATTGTCAGTGCCAGCTCGCGTGCTGATCACGATGTGGATTATCTGTTCGGGCAAGTGGCGATAGATAAACCGTTTGTCGATTGGAGCGGAAACTGCGGCAATCTTTCCGCTGCGGTGGGGCCGTTTGCGATCCATGCTGGGCTGATTCCTGCTGAGCGTATTCCGCACAATGGTGTGGTGGCGGTGAAAGTGTGGCAAGTCAACATCAGCAAAACCATTGTGGTGCATGTGCCGATAGTTAATGGCGCAGTGCAGGAGTGCGGTGAGTTTGAACTCGATGGAGTGACCTTTGCGGCGGCCGAAGTACAGGTCGATTTTGTTGATCCTGCGGATGACAGCGGCGCTATGTTCCCAACTGGTAACGTGATGGATGATTTGCAAGTGCCGGGTATCGGGACGTTCAACGCGACTTTCATCAACTCGGGCATTCCAACCATTTTTGTCGATGCCGAAGCACTCGGCTATCAAGGCACTGAGTTGCAAGAGGCCATCAACAGTGATCCACAAGCCTTGGCGAAGTTTGAAACGCTACGCGCTTATGGCGCACTGAAAATGGGGCTGATTGAGTGCATTGAAGAAGCGCAAAACCGTCAGCACACTCCGAAAATTGCTTTTGTCAGTGGCGCGAAAAGTTACTTAGCTTCAAGCGGTAAGCCAGTCGATGC
>NZ_WPDC01000151.1:0-3867 GCF_035615595.1 Vibrio sp. R-1
ATCTCTTCACGTGAGCCGATCGTAGCGCCGGCTGCGGTATAAGCGGCATCATCGAAACTGGCAAGCGCTCCGGCTTTTGATTCGATACAAACCTCAAATCCTAATTTAATAAGCTGTTCTACCGATGAGGGAGAAGCAGCGACTCGTGTTTCACCAGCGAGTTGTTCTCTTGGTACACCAATTTGCATAGCGGTTCCTTGACTATTGGCACAATGATTATCTGTTTTTATCGGACGATGACATGAACTGCAAGCTGTTTGTAATTCAATTACGAAGCTTGGTTACTTTTAATGCCAAGTTGAGACTGATTGTGTGAAGTCTGTTAGATAATTACAACGGATTTCACACAAAACAGAGGTCAAACCAGTTGTAATTATCTTTTATAAAAACAGAGAGTTAGATTATGCCAGTATTGAAAAGAGCCTAAGCATAGCCTCTGGCATAAGTGATATTCATGATATTTATCAATATCTGGGTGTGTTAGGAAAAGATTTGGCCGGACATTTGGTCGATAAATAGCTGCGCTTTCTTGAGCATCAACTCTTCCGCATCCGCTTTATTAGAAACCAAATCAGAGCGAATAAAACGATGGGTTTTCAACTCACCATTGATTTCTTGTGTGATTCGACCTGCAACCCGAAACTGTCCGTTTTCAGAAATGGGCTCTTGATAGATCATAAAACCTTTATATTCGATGGGTTCAACCTGAACCGGCTCTTGCTGCTTTGGCTTACCAAAAAGGCGCGAAAATAATCCCACTTTGATTCCTTACTTATGGTGCTGAACTTGGTTGACGATCGGAGTTTCAAACCACTCCAATTCGGCATCATCATCAAAACGTGCATGTGTGAAAATCACGGGCACATCACTGTCTCTATTACGACGCCGATCATTAACTATCATGGATTCAGCAGCTTGAACAGCGATCAGAGCATGATCTTTAAGAATAACCAGTTTGGCCTCTGGCAATGCAGAAAGAAAATCGATGTCATGGCGAATATAGATAGGTCGTAATTGGCACAAAGCCAAGCAGGCCAAATCAGCGAGCTGATCTTGGTCGTAAGTCTCTGAGTATTCAGGTTGCCCAAGCACTTGGCCAACCAGAGTTTCCATATAATTATGAACATCTTCGCTCAATTGCATCTTGTTTCTCCTGCTAAACCGTCAAAACACTACGTTTCATTGCACTTTTCATCGATAGTGACCTTGTTACTTGAAGCTGCGTCAGGGTCGGCAAGCTACAATGACAAGCTGCAACGGCAAGTAGCTTGTCATTGTAGATTCTGCACGACGCCATGAGATCACTGTAGCCGAATCTACCAAACTTTATCTTTAATCAAGCCTATACTTGTCACAATATACTTACGCAATAAGCATAGTTTTCATCACTGAACTTGAGTAAAAAGCTTGGAAATTCACGAAATCAAAGTATCCTTGGTTACAATTTTTAATTGTAGAATTATCATTAATTCAATGTAGAACCTCAGGAATTCATGTCTTCTAGCTTTGTTACTTCACCTTGGTTCCGTTTCGGTTTTCCTCTATTGCTGCTGGTAGCCATTTGGCTAGGCTTGAGCAATGTGGTACTGGTGATAAAGTCTAACTTAGGCATGGCGGTCAACCTCCCCTACATTCTCTTTTTGATTGCGCTAACCGTTGCTCACATTTTTAAACAAAGCAGAATCGCCATGGTAGCGATGACGATGTTACTGGCTTACTGGTTGATCCAAATTCGACTTCAAACGCCTTTAACCGTCAATTCCACCATGCTTGAACTCATTATGCTGAGCTTGCTTTTGCCTGTGGCCTGTTTTTTACCTTACGCCTACAAGAATGCTGGATTATTCAGCAAATCCTTCCTCAGTTACTTGGCTATTTTATTGCTGTTCATCTTTTGGGCTTGGCTGACCCAGCTACACATAGGTGAAACAGACCATTCCAGCCTCACCGAGGGAATATTTTTCGTTGTACCGCAAATTTCTCGCTTACCCTTGGTGGTTGTTGCCTATCTTGTCGCACTCGCAGGTATTGCTGCTATCTCGGTATTAACGCGCAATCAAATTCTTGATGTTGTGGTTTATAGTTCGATTGTATTGAGCATGAATGCGTTTGTGCTGTTTCATGTGCCTTATATTTCCACCATCATGTTTACCTTATCTGGGCTGCTTATTCTGGTTTACCTCATTTCCGCGGGCTATGAGATGGCATTTAACGATCCACTCACCCAAATTCCTGGTCGGCAAGCGCTTGATCAGGATTTAAAACATATAGGTCGAAAATTTACCCTCGCTATGCTCGATGTCGACCATTTCAAGAAGTTTAACGATACTTACGGGCATGATACGGGGGACGATGTATTAAAACTGGTTGCCTCTCGATTACGTGAAATCAACGGTAAAGCACGAGTTTACCGCTATGGTGGTGAGGAGTTCTCGATTATTTACAAAGGAAAATTGGCAAAGGAGGTTTTGCCTTTCATCGAGGCCTTACGGCAGGATATTGAGTCCTACGAGTTGGTGATTCGTGACACCAACCAGCGCCCGAAAAGTCATGCTGAAGGTGCAAAAAAACGCAGCCGAAAAAGTAACAGTGACATTGTCACTATTACCATCAGCATTGGCGTGTGTGATTCTGAGCTGTACCGTCATCCTATTGAGGCACTCAAAGCCGCGGATGGAGCACTTTATAAAGCGAAGCAAGCTGGGCGCAATTGTGTCAAAGTCGCTAGTTAATCTTGGTTGAAAAACAGCACAATGCTCCCGCCCTTGAATGCACTACCATAGTTAAACGTCAGTCCTAAACCAATATTGTCAACGAGTTCTATCTCAAAAGGCGGCGTCATTAACCAACCAAAACTCGCCTCATAATAATTGGATGTCCCTAACGGCTCTTGTGGTGTACTACCCACATCAACTCGCTTAATACTGCCATAAATTGATTGAACGGAACGGCCAAGCTGAGTGAAGTCATAAATCCCCGTTAACGTGTTGGCGATATACCACCCTTCTGGATTACCCACTTCACCATTATTGGCTTTACCCCAACCATAGCCACCAAAATAGTGCCATGCCGATGAGGCCTTCCATCGACCCCAGCTTTTTTCTTCTTCGTACTGAATCTTAAGATTTGTCTCGACCAAGTTTGCCCAAGCATAAGTGTTAACCAGTAACCCATCTAATGGCGAGAAGAGCATTTTAAATTGGGGGTTGTTATAGGTCACTGTGTTGCGGTAATAGAGTAGATGCGTTCCGATGGCCGGCGTCAAAGTCCAGTGATCGGTTAGTCGATATTGATAACGATAAAACATCGCCCCGCCCAGCACCGATTGACGATAGCGCTCCGTTTCCCCGGGTATATTTGTAATACGCAGTTCATCATCAATCACTGAAGCGGAAAGACGAAAGAAAAGCTGATGCTGGTGATATGCCTCTTCCTCACTTAAAGCAAGCGTGATAGGGAGCGTACTCGATTTATATTTCTTGCGGTTTTCAATCGATTCAGGTGTACCCAAATTGTCATTGTCGGTTTTAAACCAATCGTTAGGATCAAAATTGTTGAACCCTGCAGTAAAAACATCACTATCCGACAAAACCACACTTGATGAAAAAGCTTGCTCAAGATGTTCTTGAATAAAATCATAGCTTTTTGCCGTTGCAGAAAACGACATCACAAGTAAACATCCAAAGCTTAGGCGTAAGGGTAACTTCATCAAATCTTGGTTCTCATGTTACGGTCGGGCTGTAAATAATAATCGACTTAACCGACATAAGGTACTGTTTACGGGAATTATTCCAGCCACAGTTGTAATGCTGCACCATCACTGCGAGGATCGCTTGCGACTTCAAGGCTGGCATCCGTACCAACAAC
>NZ_WPDC01000152.1:0-3836 GCF_035615595.1 Vibrio sp. R-1
AGAATATTACGACTATTGATTGCGAATTATGAGCAGTTCCGTTATACCCTTTGGATGAGGCGCGAAATCGAAGTCGTCTGATTATACAAAGACATAAAGATTAACAATTCTTTACGCGCGGTGAGCGGTAACGATGTTACATTTTACTCGCCCGAAGAGTCGGGAATTGAACAACAGTTAGGTGGGATCATGGTGGAAAATCATAAAGTTTTAGTGGTAGATGATGATGCGCGTTTGCGTGCGCTGCTTGAGCGTTACCTGTCCGAGCAGGGTTTTCAAGTCCGCAGTGTGGCTAACGGCGAGCAGATGGATCGTCTGCTGACGCGCGAAAACTTCCATTTGATGGTGCTGGATTTGATGTTGCCGGGTGAAGATGGCTTGTCTATCTGTCGACGTTTGCGCAATTCCAACAATATGATCCCGATTCTGATGCTCACTGCCAAAGGCGATGAGATTGACCGCATTGTCGGCCTAGAAGTTGGTGCCGATGATTACCTGCCAAAGCCGTTTAACCCGCGTGAACTGTTGGCGCGCATTAAAGCGGTACTGCGCCGCCAAGTGATTGAAGCGCCGGGAGCGCCGAGCGCTGAAGAGACAGTGATCGAATTTGGTGATTTCCGCCTTAACCTTGGTACGCGTGAAATGTTCCGTGGTGAGGAGCCAATGCCACTCACTTCCGGTGAATTTGCCGTGTTGAAAGCGCTGGTGACCAATGCCCGTGAACCGCTTTCGCGCGATAAACTGATGAACATGGCGCGTGGCCGCGAATATTCCGCGATGGAGCGCTCGATTGACGTACAGATTTCTCGTCTACGTCGTATGCTCGAAGTTGACCCTAGTAAACCGCGCTATATTCAAACCGTATGGGGACTCGGTTACGTGTTTGTTCCTGATGGTAAAGCCGCCAACTAACTTCTTTTAGGCACGCCGGGCAAGGGCGTCCTCGCTCCGCGCGTGCCCTTGCTACATTTAGGTGCCTTATGCGAATTCGCAGTTCATTTACCCAATCGATCCTGCTGTTTTTCTCCCTATTGATCGCTAGCCAAATCTATTCTTACTACGCCGTCTTTAACTATGCGTTGCTGCCAAGTTTGCAGCAGTTCAACAAAATTCTTGCCCATGAAATCAGCTTGATGCTCGATGACACCAGTAATCCCAATGTCAGTTCCGAAATGGATGCGTTGCTCAAAAGGCGTGTGCTTGAGCAATTAGGGGTGACGATTCATAGTAACGACAGCCCCGAAGCGGTCGAATATCAACACGCGATCAGTTTGGATTTGATGAGCGAAGAGATGAGTAGTGAGCTGGGTTCACCCACAGAAGTGCGCATGGCGTTGGGCGAAGAGAGCTACATCCTGTGGATGAAGATCGATTCTCTGCCCGGCCAGTTGCTGCGTATTCCACTCTCTGAACTGCAAGAAGAAGATTTCGCGCCGCTGTTTCGTAACAGCATTATTATGGCGCTACTGATTGTAATTGGTGGCTGGCTGTTTATTCGTCTGCAAAACCGTCCACTGATTGCCTTGGAAAAAGCCGCCAAAATGGTAGGCCGTGGAGAAACGCCACCACATCTACCTGAGCAAGGCACGCTAGAAATCCGCTCGGTAACGCGCGCGTTTAATCGGATGTCGAAAGGCATTCAAGCACTGGAAGAAGATCGCGCGCTGTTGATGGCGGGGATCAGTCATGATATCCGCACGCCCCTGACCCGCATCCGCTTGGCAACCGAGATGATGTCACCAGAAGACAGCTACCTAGCTGAGAGCATCATCAGCGATACCGAAGAGTGTAACCAGATCATCAGCCAATTTATGGATTACCTGAAACCCGTCAATCGTGAAGCGTTTGAAGCGGTGGATCTGAATGATATTGCGAGCGATGTAGCAAGCTCTGAAGGGGGCTACGAAGTGCAGATTGAAACCGAGTTACAAGCAGGACTCGCGCCCGCCCTGGGCAACCCGATTGCAATTAAGCGTTCACTGAGTAACTTGGTAGTGAATGCGCTGCGCTACGGCAACGGTTGGGTCAAAGTGAGTAGCGGCATGACGGCCGATAAGAAGCTAGTCTGGCTGTCTGTGGAAGACAATGGGCCGGGTATCGATCCAAGCCAAGTGAATAAAGTGTTTGAGCCTTTTACTCGTGGGGATACCGCGCGGGGCAGTGAAGGGACGGGCTTGGGGCTGGCGATTGTGAAGCGGATTGTCAGCCAGCATCATGGCGCGGTGTCGGTCAGCAATCGCAGCCAAGGGGGGCTGCGTGCTCAAATTAGTTTCCCGACTAAGCAGCAAAAGGGCTAACCTAAGTTAGCCCTGATTGAACCGTTAGTTTGACTCTTGCGCCGTTTCGGTAACCGAAGCGGCGTTTTCATCTCGGCGTACTTCTGGCAGCAGCAAGTTAAGCACGATAGCGGTAATACCACCTGCGGCTACACCTGAAGAGAACAGATTCTTAATAAATTCCGGCATAAACTGCAGAATCTCTGGCTTTTGCGCAATTCCCAAACCCATTGAGAAGGAGAGCGCCATGATCAGAATCGCGCGGCGATCCAAATCGACGCGAGAGATAATGCGCACGCCTGCCGCAGCAATCGTACCAAACATCACAATCGTTGCGCCGCCAAGCACAGGTTCAGGAATCAACTGTACAAAGCTTGCAACGCCGGGGAAGAAACCAAGCAGCACCAACATGCCCGCGATAAAGTAACCCACATAACGGCTGGCAACGCCGGTTAATAGGATCACGCCGTTGTTTTGGCTAAAGGTGGAGTTTGGAAAGCTGTTAAATACCGCGGCTAATGCGGAATTGAGGCCATCCGCCAATACGCCGCCTTTGATACGCTTCATATACATGGGGCCTTTCACGGGCTCACCAGAGACTTCGGAGGTCGCCGTGATATCACCAATCGCTTCTAGTGCCGTGATAAGGAAAATCAGCACCAGAGGAATAAACAGCGACCAGTCAAAACCTAAGCCATATTGCATCGGAATAGGTAGCGCGATGAGCTGGGTTTCCGCCAAGTTGTCGGTATTGACCATGCCCATCAGGTACGCCATTACATAACCTACCAGCATCGCAATCACAATCGAAGCCACTCGCACGTAAGGGTTGTGCGCTCGGTTCAGCAGCACAATGATCGCCAATACGGTGCCAGCTAGCGCAAGCTTATCGAGGCTACCAAAGCTGCCATCAGCCATAGCCGCATAACCGCCACCCATAGAAATCAATCCGACTTGTACCAGCGTTAGGCCAATTAAGGTCACCACAATCCCAGAGACCAACGGAGTAATCACGCGCTGAGCAAATTGCAGCACGCGAGACAGTAAAATTTCAGCGCTTGAGGCGACCAAAATCGTGCCAAAAATCGCGGCCATCATGGTCTCTATATCTGCACCGCCTGCTTTGAGCGCAAGTCCAGCACCGATAATCGGGCCTAAAAAGTTAAAGCTGGTGCCTTGAATGGAAAGCAAACCTGAGCCAATTGGGCCAAAGGTACGGATTTGAATGAAGGATGACAAACCCGAAGCAAACAGAGACATGCTGATGATGGTGTTGGTTTGATCGGCAGGTACACCAAGGGATTGGCAAATGATCAGCGATGGGGTGATCACGGCGACAAACATCGCCAGCAGATGTTGCAAGGCTGCGAAGAGAGTTTGAGGCAAAGGGGGACGATCATTGAGTTGATAGACCAGATCTGCCTTACGTGAAGTCGGTTGTGTCATAGCGATTTTCCTGATGGTCAATAACACCTTGCGCACGCTGAATGGGTGGTTAAGGTGGAGCAGAAGCCGCTTCTGTGATTGCTGTTATCCCCTTTCTACTTGAAGCTGCAGCGG
>NZ_WPDC01000153.1:0-3817 GCF_035615595.1 Vibrio sp. R-1
AACGAACGTAGCCAATACCGCTGCAGCTTCAAGTCGGAAGGGGATAGAAATGCAAATAGCCTGACTGGGTCAGGCTATTTATACAAAAGCTTACGCTGCTTAGGCGGTTTGCAACTGAGCCACTTTCTCCGCTGAAATAGGCTTGGTGATCAGAGCAAGAAGGATACACACGGCCATCATTGCTGCGGAAATGGTGTATGCCAAGTTGTAGCCGCCACCATGAGTCATTGAGTAACCCACGACTGCCGCACCAATCGCGCCACCAATGCCCCATGAAGTGTAGAGTACACCATAGTTGGTGCCGTAATTTTTCAAGCCATAGAATTCTGCCGTGATCGATGGGAACACCGCCAGTAGCGTACCGTAACCAACCGCGGCAATCGCCGTGCCGATGATTAAGGTGAATTCTGAGTCAAACGTGGCGAACAACACCATATTTCCGCCTTGCAGCAAAAATGCCAGCAGCAGAGTACGCACGCCACCAATTTTATCTGACAAGATACCCGCAGCAACGCGGCCGCCTGAATTGAAAATCGCCAAGATTGAAGCAAGGTATACCGCGTTTGGTAGGTTTGCTTGCACGCTAGCGATGTTCGTGATGTTACCGATGATCATCAAACCAACAGAAGCGGCAAGAGCATACATCAGCCACAATGCATAGAACTGAGGTGTTTTCAGCATGGCTTTCCAGCTTAAGTTGGCGACTTTGGCAGCTACTTTTGCTTCTTGACCCGCTTTCAGTTTCGGCTCAGCAGGCACATAACCCGCTGGAGGGTTGTTAATCGTACAGGCGAGCGGTACCGCAATCGCCAGTACACCCGCGCCCAGAATCATAAAGCTGGTTTGAATGCCTAAGTGGGTAATCAAGGCTGACGTCAGTGGTGCAAGATAAATCGCTGCCAGACCAAAACCTGCTGCAATCAGGCCATTTACCATGCCTTTTTTACTTGGGTGGAACCACTTCATAGCCGATGGGGAGAGGCAAGCATAGCCAAAACCGATACCTGCACCCGTCATCACGCCGAAGGTGAGATTGAGCATCAAAACAGAAGAAGCAAAACCTGAGGCAATCATGCCTAACCCCGTTAAGGTGGTACCTAAAATCAGGATATTACGTGGACCCATGCGGTCTTGCAGAATGCCAGCAACTAAAAGACAGACAGAAAAAGCGATGGTTGCAATAGCATAAGGGGAAGAGGCATCCGCTGCACTCCAGCCAAAGTCGGTGACTAGGGCTTTATTAAAAACGCTCCAGGCATAAAGAATGCCAAGACAAAGGTTGATACAGAAACCCGCCAGCAGAATGCGCATAGCTTTATCAATCTTGCTCATTATTTGTGATACTCAGTAAAAATTAGGATAGACAACCCCGTTATCTGGGGTATTTGTTCAAAATAACTTTGCAAAATTCAACAATTCTGGCAAAGCGCGCGGATTATAACCAATAGCCTTGTGATTGGAATCACTTTTTAAAGACGGATAAAAAATAAATTTCGCTTGTTTCATCACTGTTGTATTTGTGAAGAAATGTGGTGGTTTTTAGTGGGTCAGCCCAATCATTCAGCGTGATGAATTATCAGTAAACATTAAGTGGGTTAATGTTAGCTTCTTGTTTGTAACTATATGTTTATTAAATGATTTAACTGACAAGTAAAGCACTTGGTCAAAATAGGGTTAATTCACTTTCTTCCCCCTTCAAAAATTGAAAAAAGCCTCTACTATCGCCCACCTTTTTCAGATAAGTGGAGATTAATATGAAACAGAAAGCACTTAAAATGGCGCTAATCGCAGGATTGGGTGTCACTTCCCTAACCGGATGTATGGGACAAATGGCAGCGACCGGACTGGTCAATAAATTCAATTTAGAAGTGGTGGATAACCGTTACGCCCGTGAAGGCCTGTTTTTACTACTTTCACCCGTCTATGGTTTAACCAGCACAGCCGATCTGTTTATTTTTAACTCGATTGAGTTCTGGACAGGGAAAAACCCCATTTCAGGAAAATCGCCAGCGGTTGTTGATATTCCTGCTAAAGCGATTATCAAAGTCAATGATCAATTAGATCGCTCTTTGACAGAAGCGCCGCTGCAAACACAAGTACGCCCGATCGAAAAAGCAACGTTAGAGCAACTTGATTCGCATACGCTTCAGATGGAAGTCACCTATGTCGATGGCAGTCATAAAGTATTGCGTGGCGAAAAAGGTCAAGATGAGGTCACTTTTTATCTAGATGGTGAACTCTTTACCGTTGTTAGCCAGCAAGAGCTCAATGCTTATATCGAGGCAAGCCAAATTTGATCGTCTGATCGGCAAATGGTCTGGATCCGACTGCGCATTCAGTCTGCGAGCAGTACCTCAGTCGCAACAGGTTATGATGAAGAGCCAAGGAGGGTTCACACCTCGGTGAGGTGTGGAAAAGATCACTCATAATCAAAAGGTTGCTTTTTACGTTGCAATAAAATCTTTCATTTAGTCGATACTGATCGTTTGTATTCCCCTGCTGTCAGCGCCATACTTTCTATTCACCTGCTTTCATTCAATACTGGCCACCGTCATCGCCCAATAATGTGACTTACAAAGGATATGAGCGAATGGATCATCGCTTTTCGACCAAACTATTTCTGTTTCTCATGATTGCTTGGCCGCTTTTATTTGGATCAATGAGTGAGGCTGTAGAGCGCCAAACCTTGACTATTGCCAACTCAAAAGCATGGAAACCCTATTCTTATTTAGATGAACAGGGGCAGCCTTCTGGCATATTGATTGATTTTTGGTTGGCTTTTGGTGAAGCGAATCATGTCGATATTCAATTCCAACTGATGGATTGGAATGATTCCCTAGAAGCGGTGAAGCTTGGCAAATCCGATGTTCAAGCTGGTTTGATCCGTTCTCCTTCAAGATTAGCGTATCTCGATTTTGCAGAACCTTTACTGACAATCGATACACAACTCTACGTACACCGCACGTTATTGGGCGATAAATTGGATACGCTGCTATCTGGGGCCATGAACGTCTCATTAGGTGTAGTAAAAGGGGGATTTGAACAAGAGTTCATGCAACGAGAATATCCTCAGCTTAAGTTGATTGAATATGCCAACAATGAATTGATGATGTCTGCAGCAAAGCGACGGGAATTAGATGGTTTTGTGGCCGATACTCAGGTCGCCAATTTCTATATAGTGGTTTCCAATGGCGCGAAAGATTTTACGCCAGTGAAGTTTCTTTATTCAGAGGAATTGCGTCCAGCGGTCGCCAAAGGCAATAGGGATTTATTAGAGCAAGTAGAGCAGGGTTTTGCACAATTAAGTAGCAATGAGAAAAACCGTATTTTAAGTCGATGGGTTCATATTGAAACGATTTATCCACGTTACTTAATGCCGATTCTCGCTTCAGGTCTCTTACTCAGTATCGTTATTTATACTCTTCAACTACGGCGTACCGTTCGATTGCGAACACAGCAACTTGAAGAAGCCAATCAAAAACTCTCCTATTTAGCGAAAACGGATAGCTTGACGGACATTGCTAATCGCCGTTCGTTTTTTGAATATCTTGAAGCGGATCAAACACGATCAGGCAGCTTAACGTTGATGGTTTTTGATATTGATGACTTCAAAACCATTAACGATCGCTTTGGGCATGGCGCAGGAGATAATGCCATCTGTTTCGTGGTTGGGTGTGTGCGACAAGCTTTAGCATCGGATACCTACTTTGCAAGGATTGGTGGTGAAGAGTTTGCTATTGTAGCGCGTGGTAAAAATGCAGAAGAGTCGCAGCAGTTAGCTGAGCGAATTTGCCAACGAGTTGCAGAAAAAAAGTGG
>NZ_WPDC01000154.1:0-3691 GCF_035615595.1 Vibrio sp. R-1
AGTTAATCACTGAGGTTTTCACTCTCAGTGTGCATTATTTCACCACTTGAATATCTGGCTGACCGGGTTCAAGTTCCATGACATCCCAGCCTAGACCGATCGATGGCATCGTTTCTAGGAAAGGATCTGGATTAAGCTGCTCCATATTGAATACCCCCGGCTCTGCCCATTCACCACGGAAAAACTGCAATGCCGCGGTAATCGCAGGCACACCCGTTGTATAGGCAATCGCTTGGTGCTCCACATCATGGTAAGCCACTTCATGATCAGCATGGTTATAGATGAAAACGCTACGCGCTTTACCGTCTTTTTTGCCCTGTACCCAAGTACCAATGCAGGTCAGACCTTTGTATCCCGGCGCAAGCGATGTGGGATCGGGCAACATCGCTTTCAATACTTGCAGGGGCTTAACAACCGTTCCATCTTGCAGAGTCAGAGGCTCAGGGCTCAATAAGCCAATATCACGCATCACATTGAAATAATTCAAGTAGCGATCACCAAAACCCATCCAGAACTCAATGCGCTTGGCAGGAATGAACTCTTTCAGCGAACGCAGCTCATCATGCGACATGGAGTACACTTTGAATTTGCCACATTTAGGGAAATCAAACTCCAACATCCGAGTATGGCAAGGTACGCGTTTCCACTCCCCTGCATCCCAATAGATGGAGTCACCCTGAATTTCCAATAGGTTGGTTTCAGGGTCAAAGTTCGTCGCAAACTTCTTGCCGTGATCGCCAGCGTTAATGTCTAAAACGTCAATGGTGTCGATTTCATCGAACAGATATTTCGCTGCGTAGGCCGCAAATACGCTGACTACACCCGGATCAAAACCCGCACTTAAAATCGCGGTGATACCGGCTTGCTTGAATTTGTCGCGAAACGCCCATTGTGCGTCATACGCCTCAGGTACTTGCTGGCCTTTGGAACAGAGATCGACCGAAACGGAGGTGTCCAAATAGGAAACTTTCGCTTGGTAACACGCTTCCATAATGGCGACGTTGACCCATGGTGGCCCAGCATTGATGACTAAATCTGGTTTTACTTCATTAATCAGTTTCACCAGTGATTCAATATCATCCGCGTTAACCTGACGCGCTTCTAGTTTCTTGGAAGAGTCTTTAAGGTTGTTTTTACCCTTAATCGACTCAATGATTTTTTCACACTTCGCAATCGAGCGAGACGCAATAGTAATATCACCCAGCACATCGTTGTTTTGTGCGGCTTTGTGCGCCACCACCCAACCAACACCGCCTGCACCAATCTGTAGAATAGACATAGTTCCTTTACCTTTAGTTCGCTAGCTCAGCAGCTAGCGCTTCAATTTTAGCCAGTAGAGAGTCGAAATCCGACATCGTCAAGCATGGGTTCAAGATTGTGAATTTTAAGGCCGTTTTGCCATCCACTATGGTTTCGCCAAGCACAGCGACACCACGTACCAGCGCCTGTAGACGAACGGCTTTGTTCAATTCATCCAGATCAGCAGCTTGTTCATTTACCGCGCGGAATAACACGGTAGACAAAGATGGTTCAGCTAAAAGCTCGAAGCTTTGATGCTGACGTACCAGTTCCGCCACCTGCAATGTTTGAGCGAGCAGGTGATCGTACATGGCGCCCAGTTGTTTAGGTCCCACGTTTTGCATGGTCATAAACACTTTTAGGGCATCAAAACGTTTAGTAGTCGAAATTGATTTATCGACTAGGTTTGGCAGCGTATCGTGCTCACGGTTTAGGTAATCTGCATGGTGCAGCAGATACTTAAAGTTATGCTTGTCTTTGAGCAGCAATGCGCCACAGCTAATGGTTTGGAAAAACAGCTTATGGAAATCCACACTGATGGATTGAGCGCGCTCGATGCCATTGAGGCGATCTTTATGACTGCTCAAGATCAGCGCGCCACCATAGGCACTGTCCACATGCATCCACAGTGCGTGCTTCTCAGCCACATCGGCGATCGTCACCAGATCATCAATCGCACCGTGGTCGGTAGTGCCTGCGGTACCCACAATGGCAAAGGGAATCAGCCCTTCAGCTTTGGCTTGTTTAACCGCAGCTTCAAGCTTAGTCACATCCATCGTGCCATTAGGTAGAGCTTCAACAGCAAGAATGGCTTTCTCACCGAGGCCCATCCAAGATGCCGATTTTTGTACCGTGAAGTGAGATTTCTTCGAACACACAATACGCAGTTTGTCCGCATACTCAGGTAGACCCAATTTCTGGATTGAATGGCCACTGAGCTTATCGGCGATCCAGTCACGAGCCAGCATCAGGCCCATTTGGTTGCTTTGCGTGCCACCGCTGGTGAAAATACCGTCCGCTTGCGCGCCCAGTTCATACTTTTCACACATCCAATCCACCACTTTCTGCTCAACAAAGGTTGCTGCAGACGATTGATCCCATGAATCCATGGATTGGTTCAATGACGCAATAATGGCTTCAGCAACAACGGAAGGCATTAAGGGTGGCGTGTGCAAATGCGCGATACAGTCAGGGTGCTGCACCATGATGGAGTTTTTCGCGATCAACTCTGCGGTCTCAGAGATAACTTCTTTTAGTGACGCATTTTTGTTATCCAGATCCACCGCGTAAATCGCTTCTTCTAGGACTTTAGGATCAAGGCCTGAATAAGGTGCTTTCACCTCTTCAAACACGGCTTTCATCGCAGCGGTCGTATGGTTCATCACTTGTGAGAACTCTTGGCTGCCCATGTGGCCAGTATGAATAAAGTGTTTTTTCCACTCTTGGTTAACTTGCTCAGGATCCTTTTTACCGCCGCCTGCAGCAAGAATCGCCTCTTCAAGCACACGTAACGCGAAATCGAGCTGTTCAAACGAGATAATAACTGGTGGCAAGAAACGAATCACGGAGCCATCACGGCCGCCCTTTTCTACCATCAAGCCGCGCTCAAGTGCCGCACGTTGAATCGCCAGTGTCAGTTGTGGTGCTGATTTTGGCTCACCAAACTTGTTCAGTTCACCACTCGGATCTTTTATCTCAAGACCCAGCATCAAGCCTTTACCACGTACTTCGGCAACACAGTTGACTCGGCTTTGGATTTTTTCTAGGCCAGCGCGTAGGTATTGACCCGCAATACGCGCGTGCTCAACGAGGTTATCACGCTGAATGATTTCAAGCGCTTTAGCGCCAGATACCATTGCAAGCTGGTTGCCACGGAAGGTTCCGGTGTGCTCGCCCGGACGCCATGTGTCGTGCTTTTTGTTGATAACCAGAATCGACATGGGTAAACCGCCGCCGATAGCTTTTGATAAACAAAGCACGTCAGGAATAATGCCAGACTCTTCAAATGCGAAGTTGTGGCCTGTTTTGCCTACACCACATTGGATTTCGTCAAAGATCAACAGGATGCCGTGCTCATCGCAAATACGGCGCAGTTCGCGCAACCAGAATGCTGGCGCAGGGATAACACCACCCTCACCTTGTACGGGTTCAACGATGATCGCAGCAGGTTTCATGATCCCCGCTTCATCATCATTCAGCAGACGTTCGATGTAGCGGATGCTCGCTTTCGCACCCTCATCACCCCCTAAACCAAACGGACAGCGTAAGCTGTACGGGAAAGGCATAAAGTGCACATCAGACATCAAGCCAGTACGGCGCGCTTTGGTATTGAGGTTACCCATCATCCCCATCGTGCCGTTAGTCATACCGTGGTAGGCACCACGGAAGGCAA
>NZ_WPDC01000155.1:0-3528 GCF_035615595.1 Vibrio sp. R-1
GTCGTTTGGGTATCGGTATTTTAAAATTACAGCTAAAGCATATTGGCTTAGCGAGTCGCTTTTGGTTTTTTGCCTACACCAAAATTCTCTTTAGGCTGTAGCGTGATGATGCCGAAACCGAGCTTTTTAAAGTGGTTATCACGGAAGTTACGCACCGATTTAGTATCGGAAATCGCTTCCAGCTGCATCTCCATCTTCAAAAATTCGGTCAGGTCAATGCCTTCCGCTTCGGCTACCGCTTCATGAATGTTGTGATGCTTTTCGTATGAGAAAGTCAGCGTTTTCTCTTGGTTTTTGTAGGTGTAAATAATTGTACGAGCCATGTTTTCTCTCGACGCTGAGCAGCGTTTATGTCGTTAAGATTTTATGACTGCGATGATAGCACAAGCCAAAAGCGGTATTGCAGCAATATTCTCGACTTTCTTTGCGATGAACAGAGATAGGGTAATTGTGACTTTTGGTGAGTTAAAGGTTGAGTTTATGGTTATTTTTCCACTCAAGCTCTATGCTTTCTCTAGTTATGTGTGAGGTCGAGTCTATGAACTATTTCATTCGTCAGTCTTGGTTATTTTTCTTTACAGTCACAAGTTCTTTTCATGTTTCAGCTACAACGACTCTTCGATTAGCCTACTCAGATATTGAATCTTACCCGTTTCAGATGGGCAATGGTGAGTCTGTTGCCAATCCTCCTGGTCTAGCGTTAGATGTCCTCAATGATGTCGCAACTAAGTTGGAACTGAAAATTGAATATGTTCGTCTTCCTGGTAAACGGGTATTGGATTACATTGATACAGGCAAAGTAGATGGCGGTTTTATCTTTTCTTACAACACACTACGAGCTCAGTATGCTCGTTATCCAATGCAAGATGATAGTCCGGATAGCCAAAAACGGATTGCCACGATCGGTTATTACTTTTACACGCTTCAAGATCAGAAATTGGATTGGGATGGAGAGAAAATTTTGAATACCGAACAACAAGTCGGTGCTCACTTAGGATTTTCGATTGTGAATGAGTTGAAGAAAAAACAATTGAATGTTCAAGAAGTCACCACCACAGAACAACTTTTCCAAATGTTACAACTGGGTCGCTTACCTGTTGTCGCCGTTCAAGATACTACCGCTCAGCAGTTTCTCAGTAGTAAAAAAATCAAAAACATCACGAAAGTAGAACCTGCAATCACCACCAAAGATTACTACTTAGTGTTTAGTCACCAATTTTATGATGCGAATGCAGAGATTGCAGAACAGATATGGCGAGAAATTGGAGCACTCAGAGAGGAGGCTCACTCAAAGCATGGAGGTAAATATCTTGAGTGATGATGGATGTTCTTGATTGCCGCTTTTGGTAAAGAGTCCCTATATTGACGTCATACTATGAAGAGAAGCAAGTATAGGGAGTGAACACACTAGACTCTGCCTTGAAGCGGGATAATTGTCACGCTTTCACCGACTTTTACCGTATCAATCGCCGGAGCAATTTCAATCAAGCAGTTCGCTTCACTCATTGAGCGCAAAATCCCCGAACCTTGTTTGCCCGTGGTACGTACTGTCAGTTGTCCTTGCGTATTAAAAGCGTAAACCCCACGGCTGAACTCAGTTCTGCCTTGGCGAGAGCGCAGATCTTCCAACGCAATCGCATTGACTTTCAGTGGTTGCCAACCTTGTTCACCTTGCATTTTACGCAGAGCAGGTTCCACAAAGTTGATGAAAGAAACCATTACCGCGACAGGGTTGCCCGGTAGCCCGAAGAAAGGTTTTCCTGCAATCTGACCAAACGCCAGTGGGCGGCCCGGACGCATATTGATCCGCCAAAAATCAATGTGGCCCAGTTTTTCTAGCGCGGATTTGATGAAGTCCGCATCGCCCACAGAAACACCACCGGAAGTGATCACCATATCAGCCTGTTTTGCCGCTTGCTCAAGCACTTGCACCATTTTAGCTTCGTCATCTTCAATGATGCCAAGGTCGATCACTTGGCAGCCGAGCTGTTTGAGTAACCCCGTCAGGGTGAAACGGTTGGAATCAAAAATAGAGTTTGGCTCAATGTCACCGCCGGGCGCTTGTACTTCATCGCCGGTCGAAAAAATCGCGACTTTAAGCGAGCGAAATACGTCCGCGTGCGCAAAACCCAGTGACGCCAACATGCCCATTTCAGGAGAGAGCAAACGCTGACCTGTGCTAAACACCGCTTGGCCTTGCGCCAAATCTTCACCCGCTTGGCGTACGTTTTGCCCTGCTTTGATTTTTGCACCCGCAAAACTCACCGTATCGCCGTTTTGCGTAGCTTGCTCACGCATGACCACGGTATCGGCACCTTGTGGCATGGGTGCGCCAGTCATTATCTTCACTACTTTGCCGAGCTCAACCGTTTTCGCGTAATGACTGCCCGCTAATACTTCTGCCACCACACGGTAGCTATCGCGTTCAAGATCATCACTGCGCAGCGCATAACCATCCATCGCTGAGTTGCGATAGGCGGGGACATTGATCGGAGAGAAAACTTCACGCGCCAGTACGCGTTGATAGCACTCTTGAATCGCTACCGATTCTGTCTCTGCCAAAGGTGAGATGAGCGAGAGGATCTTCTCGCGGCCTTGCTCCACAGAAAGAAAAGCAGGGGATAAGGTGTCGCAGCATGCCACTGGACTGTTTTTTGAATCTGACACTGTGTGTGGTTGAATCTGCTGCGCGCGCCACTTATTGACATAATCCAAAACGAAATCAGCGATCGCATCGAGATCATTAATGTGCATTTGCGGCAGATCCGTTTCGACCGTCTCATCCGCAGCAATCGCAATGATGTTCTCATCATGAGGGTAAAGCCAAGGCTTACCGACTTCCGCGCGGTGCAGTTCAATTTTTGGAAAAGCGATATTTTTACAGCCTTCAACCAAAATCATATCGAGCTTTTCAGCATCAAATCGAGTCAGCAGATAATCAAACTCCGCTTCGGCATCGGGGGTTTCGGTCATTAGCGCATGACGGTTACGCGACGCAATCAGCATTTGAGACGCTCCCGCTTTACGTAAGCGATAACTGTCTTTGCCTGGCTTATCGACATCAAAGTCGTGGTGGGCGTGTTTCAGCAGGCCAATGCACAAACCAGCCGCCGTCAGCTTAGGCAGCAGGGCTTCTAACAGCGTGGTTTTTCCGGTGCCAGAATAAGCAGCGAAACCGAGTAATGGCAGGTTAGGGCGTTGAGGATTCTGGTGTGCAGAAGCTATCATGGATGTAACGCTCCAAATTGCGCCAACTCTTGTGGCGTATTCAAATTAAAAAAGCAGCTCGGTGCATCGCTAAAATCGACGTAAGAAGTATGGCATTCATCGTAAAGCAAGATGATTTTGCGATCGCCACGGGCTAAAAAGGCGCTGAGTTTGGGTAACACGCGTTTATGAAATAGGGTAAACACAGGTTGCTGATGTTCACCATCATGAGCCACTAAAATATCGCTCTCGGGTTTGACAGCCTGACAGAAACGGGCGACTAAATCATCGCAAATTAACGGGCTATCACAAGGGACAAAG
>NZ_WPDC01000156.1:0-3398 GCF_035615595.1 Vibrio sp. R-1
CAGCTTCAAGTAGGAAGGGTATACATTAAGCAGGGAGAAGCCATGCCATTTGATGACGTAACATATTGATTAAAATTATCAATATAGACTATGTTATTCGCGTTTTATCACAACCAATCAACAACAAGGATCGCAGATGATTAACCAACGAACCTATACCTACTTACTTTGCTTAACTTTGAGCGGCGCTTTGTTTTTATCTAAACCCGCACAGGCCGATGATTATGTCAGTTGTTTGGCCGAAAAATTACAAGGCATTACCCATGATGCCGCTGTAAAAGCGATCACTGAGGCATGCCAAGCGCAATATGCCAACAATACCGCCCCAAAACCTGCCGGCACCCCAGCTAAAGCGGTAGTCATTGATGGGCGCTATCGTGATAACGGTAATGGCACAATAACCGACAGCAAAACCAACCTTACCTGGATGCGTTGCAGCCTTGGGCAGCAGTGGACGGGCACTACCTGTGCCGGTGTGGCCATGGAGATGAACTGGAATGATGCGTTGAAAACCGCAATGACTTTTAGCTATGCAGGCCACAGTGACTGGCGGGTACCCACTGTCGATGAGTTAGATACTCTGGTGCAATGCTCAGAAGGTCGATCACCCTCAGTGCGCCCTAATGGTGAGTTTGTGGCAGATACCAGAGGCGTCTGCCTTGGTGACAACTACCAGAGGCCGACCATCAATATCAGAGCGTTTCCCAATACGCCAGGTGATTACTATTGGTCGTCTTCGCCCTATGCCCTCAATAGTAGCAACGCGTGGCACGTCGGCTTCTACTTTGGTGACGTCTTCAGACTCCCTAAGAGCAGCTACCTCTTCAACGTTCGTTTGGTGCGAGCCGGACAGTGATTGGGTTTTTGGCCTGTGCACACCGCACCATTTTTGTTGATGGCATAGAAATAGGGGAAATGTAATGAAACCTCGCTTAAACCCACACAAACCCTATTTGAGCACTGTGGTGTGCGTTTTGCTGCTGACGGCGTGCGCCAGTTACCCATTGGGCATGAGCGAAGCCCAATGGCTGGCATTAACCCCAGAGCAGCAGTATGAGGCGCAGCTAAAACAAGCTGAGTTGGATAGGCAACGTGAAGCGCGCCGCTTGGCCGAGCAGCAAGCACGCGAGCAAGCGCTAAAAGAGCAGCAAGCGCAGCTGGAGCTGGCGCGTGAAAACGCCAAATATGGCGAGCGGGTGCAATGCGTGCTGCAAAATAGCGAGCTGTACTTTAATAAAAAATGGCGCGCGAGCGAGCCCTTGGCGCTCGATCTCTTGGCGAACCAACCGGCGCAAGCGGTAAAACAAAGCACCGCAGATGGCCGTTATGGTTTCAACCTCTACGCGCAGTTTGATGGCCAAACCCTCAGCCTATGCCGCCATGAAAATAGCCGCCGCCAAGAGTGTGCGCTGATGCTGGGTACTTTTAACGACTACCACCGCGGTATGCGCCAAACCATCCAGCAAGACAACTGGCTGCGCGGCCAACTGCGCTGCCAGTTTGTGCCGAAAGTGTGGTGATAAAGGCAAGGTTGAAAGCAGAGCAGCGATTAAGCACACGCATTGCCGATTACGCGGCTTTTTGTTCATCACAATGTGAGCAGCAGTAAACAGGCGGAATGAAAACAGAAAGTGAAACTGAAAATGGTAACCAGGGAATCCGTCCACATCTGGGCAACCTTATCCTATTGCTTGCCATAAATGGCTGGGCTGATGCCGAGCCAAACAAGTCTAGCTCTCTGGACGCTGAAAAATGACGGTGAAGACGTGAGATTTTGAGGAGATAAAGAACCCCACATTTCGTGGGGTTCGTGAAAGATTACTTCAGATAACGCTGACTCAAATGAGCTTTAAAATGCTCTGGATTGAGGGTTTCCCCCGTCGCTTGTTTAACCAATTCATCGGTACTGAATAAGCTGCCCTTGCTCCAAATATTCTCAGACAACCAAGCAAAAATCGGTGAGAGATCGCCGCGGCGAATCGCGCCATCCACATCCACGGTTTTCTTCATGGCCGCCATAAATTGCGCGGCATACATGGCACCTAAGGTGTAGCTTGGGAAGTAACCAAAGCTGCCATCGGTCCAGTGAATATCCTGCATACACCCATTTTGATCGTTGCCTTTGGTGCTCAGACCTAAATAAGCCTGCATCTTTTGATCCCAAAGTTCTGGCACATCGGTGTGTTTGATTTTGCCGTTCATCAAATCTCGTTCGATTTCAAAACGCAGGATCACATGGGCTGGGTAGGTGAGCTCATCCGCATCGACGCGGATAAAATCTTTCTGCACGCGCGTGTAAAGTTTTTGAATGTTTTCCACTCGGAAGACCGGATCATTCATCGCCGAAAAATGTTTGCCTGCCAGTTCAGCGAGATGGGCAATAAACGCAGGGCTACGACCCACTTGCATCTCAAAGAACAGAGATTGTGATTCATGAATGCCCATCGAACGCGCTTCGCCAGCCGGAGTGCCGGCCAAATGCTTAGGTAAACCTTGCTCGTAACGCGCATGGCCAGTTTCATGCACAATGCCCATCAGCGATTGTACAAACTCGCTTTCGTTGTAGCGTGTAGTAATGCGCACATCACTCGGTACGCCGCCACAGAAGGGGTGCACACTTTCATCAAGTCGGCCGTGGTTAAAATCAAACTGAAGTAGCTTCATCACATCCAGCCCCAGCGCTTTTTGGCTTTCAGCAGGATAGTGACCTTTAGGTGCGATAAAGCTTTCGCTACTCTGCTTTTCAATCACCACATCAATTAAGCTGGGTAGCCAAGTTTTCACATCACTAAATACACGATTGAGCTGTTCGGTTGTTGTGCCCGGCTCATAAAGCTCCAGCATCGCATCGTAAGGGGTTTTCCCAGTTGCTTCGGCACGAATTTGCGCTTCTTCTTGAGAAAGCTTGACCACTTCCGCCCAGTTTTTCTCAAAACCTGCCCAATCGTTATTTTTTCGTTGGCTACGCCAAGCGTGTTCACATTTGGAGCCAGCTAGGGATTGCGCTTCGACTAAGGCTTCAGGCAGAACCGTCGCTTGTTGCCATTGGCGCTTCATTTCGCGCAGGGTGGCTTGCTGCTCGATATTGAGCGTTTCACTTTCTGCCTCGGCAAACCAATCAGCCAATTGTGGCTGGGTCATCAGGCCATGGATATGCACAGAAAGCTCTGCCATGGCTTGCGAGCGCGCTTCAGCGCCGCCACTAGGCATGACGGCGGCTTGGTCCCAACCTACGATGGACGACAAATGATTAAAGTTAGAAATCTTTTTAGAATGTTTTACTAATTTATTGAACGCATTCATGGAAATAGCCTTCCGTGACGATAAACGAAAGCGAAGTGTATCAATCAAGGTGCAGATAACCAAGTGATGAGAAGCGCGTTTTTTCATCAAGAGGA
>NZ_WPDC01000157.1:0-3143 GCF_035615595.1 Vibrio sp. R-1
TGCTGTTGCTGTTGCTGTGCAGCTTTGACCACGTCTAAATTGTGTCGTGCATCTTGATGATTCGGCTCTTGCTTGAGAACTTGTTCGTACAAATCCTGCGCTTTCTGTAACTCTCCTGTTTGCGCATAAGCATTGGCGAGATTGTACTGCGTGGCAGTATCAGGGTTAGCGATTTGCGAATAGGCGTCAATGGCTCCTTGGTAATCTTTGGCATAGTAACGAGCCGCGCCTTGCCAGCGTGGATCGCGAAAGGCTTCAGCGGCTTGCGCATATTGCTCATTGTTGAACATGCGCATCGCTTGCTGATCTTGATTTAACCATGCAGAGGCCCAAGCCTGCTGGTTGGGCAAACTCACACCGAAAAGCAGCAGTAAGCTGAAAATTACCCCACGGCGAAATAGGCATAAAGCGGCGATCAAGAGGGGCAATACAAACCAGTAACCGTTATTGACGCGCTCCGTGATGGCTTGACGAGAAGTCGATTCGGCAATATCAATCGGCTGCTGAGTCAGGCTGAGGATGTGCGCCACATCTGCGCCATCCGCACGATACGCAGTCAGCACGCCTTGAACGCGTTGTGAGAGCTGCTGTAATTGGTCAAATGCGGTTTTGGCAATCACGGTCTGGCCTTGACGATCTTTTAGCAGGCTACCATCCCCTAAAGGGATGGGCGCGCCGCTAGGAGTGCCGACCGCAAGCGTCACCAAACGCCATGGGCTACCTTGTAACAACGAGATCAATTTTTCTCGTTCTGTCACACTCATATCATCGGTGATAAGAATCAGATCCCCTTGCTGATGACCCGATTGCTGGAGCATGGTGATCGCTAAACTCACTGCGGCAGCGGCATCTGAGCCTTGATAGGGCATGATGTCTGGGGAGAGATTCGGCAGCAGATTGGCGAGCGTTGCACTGTCACTCGTCAATGGGCTCACCACATAAGCATCGGCGGCGTAAGCCACTAAGCCCGTGCTGCCTTCTTGCCAACCTTTTAGGAGGTCAAGTGCCTTATAACGCGCCTGTGTTAAACGGTTTGGCGTTAGGTCGGTTGCGTACATCGAGCGTGACATATCCATAATTAACACACGTGCGGCGCTATTTTGCACACTCGGACGTTCAGCGGATTGCCAGCTTGGGCCCGCCATCGCAAGGGTGGCGACGATCCAACTGAGTGCTAATAATCCCCCAAAAGAGCGCCGCGTGCGAGTTTCAATCCCCAACGCTTGCGCGAGATGAGGGGCAATCAATCCCCGTTGGTTTTGGCGCAGCCCTCGCCAAGCGGCGAGCAACAACAGAGGCATCAACAACCCTAACCAGTGTGGGTAGAGAAAAATCAACGATGACATGTTATCTCCTCACGATAACCAAAATGACCGAGAGCAGCAGTGCCAAACCCAGTGGATAGAAAAACCACTCGGTTTGTGGGCGCCAAGTTTGATTGGATTGGCTAATTGGCTCCAGTTGGTTAATGGTGTCATAGATGTTTTGCAAATCTTGTTGATTACGGGCGCGGAAATAGTGTCCACCTGTGGTGGTCGCGATGGTTTGCAGTGTCTTTTCATCCAGATCTTGCGCGGTATTCACCTTACGACTGAACAGAAAATCTTTGACCACCATTTCACCTGCACCGACGCCGACGGTATAAATCGTGGTGTGGTACTGTTTGGCGATGTCGGCGGCTTCAAGCGGGTCAAGCACTCCCGCGGTATTGCTGCCATCACTGAGCAAAATCATCACGCGTTGCGGCGCATTACTGTCGATAAAGGTTTTGGTCGCGAGTCCAATCCCTTCACCAATCGCGGTTTGAGTGCCGATAAGTTTAAGTACCGCTTGATTAAGTTGGTTAGCGACGGTTTGTCTATCCAACGTCAAAGGCGTTTGCAGATAGGCGTGATCGGCAAATAGGATCAGTCCGATGCGATCGCCTTCGCGCTTAGCGATGAATTCAGACAATACCTGTTTGACTGCAGTTAACCTATCCACCATCTGCTGGCCGGACTGCATATCCTCTTGACTCATCGAGTAGGAGAGGTCGACCACCAGCATTAGGTCGCGATGTGACGTACTGGTGCTGATAGGATCTCCGTACCACACGGGTCTTGCCGCCGCGGTGAGCAGCAAAAACCATACACCAACCGCGAGTAATCGAGGAAGCCAAGTCGCGGGGCGTGAACCTGATGTGCTGGGAAGGTAGGGCAGCTTAATCGCCGCCCGAGGTTTGAGGGCTGGAGTAAAAAAATAGATAACCCAAGGCAGTGGTAGAAAAAACAGCATCCACCACCAAATAAACTCAAAACTTGCCAATGCCTGATTTTCTCCGCTTTTTCGGCGGCAAGGCGCTTTCTACCCAGTGATAACAGTGGTGAACCAGCTCATCAGCATTGTTCACTTTTTGTTTCTGGTATAAGGCTTGCTGCCACAAGGTTTCGTTGGGTACGAAGAGTGGATGGCCCACTTGGGCATCTAAAAAGGCGTACCAATCTTTACCGGTTAAATGCGCAATCTCCTCGCGAGGGTAGTAGCACAGTGCCGCCTGACGAACCAATTCAATAGCAGAAGAGGGCGTTTGCGGAGTCACTGTCAAACTCAAAAGGCGTAATGCGGTTTTTTTAGGGGCCAGCCGACGGCGATGCCAACGCACTGCCAATCCGATAATAAGCATCACGATAAGAATGCCGGCTAAACTTGCCCACCATCCCCAAGCCAATGGAAACCAGCTAGGGAGTTCAGGCAGATGTAGGCCGTTGAGATCCAGTGATGTGGTTGACGATTCCTTCATTTCTTATGGTCCGATAATTGTTGCAGCAAAGGTATCCCGCTTGAAACTGAGCGGTAGTCCATTTCCAATAATAGACAGAGTGATTTTAGTTTTTCTTTTTGAGTTTCAAAGGCTTTTTTGATACCTGCCCGCGTACTATTTATCGAAAAGTTGAGCCAGCGCGTCTCTTGGTTATTTTGTACTTGCTCAATACCACGAAATGAGGTGTCTCCTTGCTCTAAAGGATCATGAATCTGTACCAGCCGCACGCGATTATGGCGACAGAGTTGACGCAGCGATAGCGCGTGTTGCTCGGTATCCAAATCGACAAAATCGCTGATCAGCACCACTTCGCTGCCTTTTGGGCACAAACGGTTAAGGGTAC
>NZ_WPDC01000158.1:0-2992 GCF_035615595.1 Vibrio sp. R-1
ATGTACGCTTGGCTGAATTGCTCTGGCTTGATGTTGCTACGGCCTTCACGCATGTGAATGTAAGAAGCCTGAGACAGCGCGTTCAGCAGTTTGTGCGTAGAGTGGGTAGCAAAGATAGTTGGTTGATCTTTACCGTGCGCTTCTTTATCACCACGCATTGCGTGGAAGCCCTTGTAGATAGGGTTGAAGCGAGAGTAACCGAACCAAGCTTCGTCGTAGTGAATACGATCGGTGCTTTGACCCAGCAGCTCTTGGATAGTGTCGCCGTTGTAGATCAGGCCGTCATAAGTACAGTTAGTTACCACACTGTAAGAAGGACGCTGATGTGGCGCTGCGCTCGCGAATTTGCTTTCTGCAATTTTCGCTTTGATAGCTTCAGGCTGCATCTGCTTCTTAGGGATTGGGCCGATGATGCCGTAAGCGTTACGAGTTGGGGTCATGTAAACCGGTGCAACACCAGTCAGCATCAGACCTTGTTCGATAGATTTGTGGCTGTTACGGTCACAGATCGCGATATCGTCTTCAGAGCAGCACGCTTGGAAGATGGTACGGTTTGCACCGGAAGTACCAACAACCAGAGAGTAAGAACGGTCAGCACCGAATACGCGAGCGATATACTTCTCACTCTCACCGAAAGCACCGGTGTGGTCCAGCATTGAACCTAAAGAAGCACGTTCGATACCCATATCGGTACGGAAAATGTTTTCACCGTAGAAGTCGAAGAACTTACGACCGATAGGAGTCTTACAGAAACCGATACCACCTTGGTGGCCTGGCGCAGACCAGGAATACTCTTTCTCTTTCGCGTATTCCATCATGGCAGCCATCAGTGGCGGCATGATTGCTTTTTCATAACGCGCAACGGCAGCTTGCAGACGGCCAACGATGAAATCAGTGGTGTCATCCAGGATCATGAAGGTTTCAGTCACCAGCTTCATCACTTCAGCAGTAACGGCTTTGTTGTCACCGTGAGAGCTTACCAGCAGGAATACTGGGGCTTTCTCGTGACGCAGACGCAGCTGCTTCAGGAAGTCGATGATTTCTGCAGACTCAGACGGAACCCACTCAGCCATTACGCAGTCAACTGCTGCAGTAGAGGTTACATAGGTGGTCGCGTTCTCGTAAGAGTGAGCAAACTGAACCTGTTCACCCTTGCTGGTCAGAGAGGTCACAATCTTTTCGATTGCTTCTTCCAGCGGAAGGTTAGTAACAGTGCTGTTTCCTACGATCAGATATTTCTTATCACACATAGATAAACCCATCATTCAAGGTGTACGCCGCACATACCAAGGTGTGCTCGGATAAATATCCGCAGACATTTATCGTCTGTACGTTATAAAACGGTGATTTGATAATGTATTCAGATTCTTCGAATAGATTCATTGAATAAAAGAACAATCTGAATACATAGTCAGATTGGCTGCGAACATTAAAGATAATCTGTCAGGTAAATAAGAAGACCAAAGATGGCTCTACGTTACCGTTACGTCGGAACCAATTAACAGATATCGCAGTCAATTAAAAAGATGGAACACAAACTCATCAAGCACAGTGATGGTAAATCCATTTTTTATTTTTTGCTATTAACTAATATGTCAAAACATTACAAAACAGCCCGGAGTGAATATAAACATACAAATACAAAATAACTATTCACTAATTTTTAGTCTGACTGTATGATTACGCATAAATTTTAATTTAACGCTATAAATAGCGGTAAATAGTCGAGCTAAATACTCAGGAATAGATTGCAAAGCAAGAAAATTACCGAAATAATGCCGTGACTCAAATCACAAAAAACCATGAAAAACGCCCATAGAAACAACTAGCAACACATAACAACATCTCGTTTCCGCACCATACAAAATGATACAGCAAGCAATCTCTCGTTACCGCTCAACACATTTAAAATCCCATCCACACACATAAAACACAGTTGATCATAATTGTGCATACATAGAAATCGTTATTTCCGCCATTAATAATCGCAAAAACAAGCAGATAGCCAAAACCACCTATTATTAAGCATAAATAATTCGTTACGTATTCTGGTGTTTTTTGTCGGAACTGAATTTGACCTAGATAGCTATCTACAATACTGTTTAAGCCGAAAAAGCAGCGTGCTGCTTAATTCCAATAAGTTTCATTCTTCATTTTCTTTTCGCCAGTTATGTAAGTTATTTCTCATATACTTCGGTATATGTGTTTTATGTCATTGGCTGACGATAGATATACAGAAACACACCGGAAATAAAACAATATTTGTCCGTGTATTTTATGCATGAATAAATACATTTTTATTTCTGGTTAAGCAAAAAGCATCAACATTATCGATTTCTAATATTAAAAGAATAATCCCTTTCGGAGATACAATTCATGGCTACAGAATCGAAAAAAATGGGGGTTGTCGGCCTGACCGTACTGGTTGCCGTTAATATGATGGGCTCCGGCATTATCATGTTACCGGCCAGTCTGGCACAGACCGGCGCCATCTCCATGCTCTCTTGGCTGGTTACCGCTGTCGGTGCCATGTGTATTGCTTACACCTTCGCAAAATGTGGTGCCTTCTGTAAGCGTGACGGCGGTATGTCTGCTTACTCTGAAGAAGCACACGGCAAATCTTCTTTCTTCATCGCCTCTTATACTTACTACGTGTGTCTGGTGATCAGCTGCGTAGCTATCGCGGTATCCGCTGCCGGTTACATGGCACCGTTCTTCCCGTGGATTAAAGCGACCCCAATCAACACCTTCATCACCGTTGTTGCAATCCTGATTGTGACCATGGTAGCAAACTTCAAGGGTCCTAAAATCACCGGTCAGATCTCTGGCTTCACCGTGTGGGGTATCATCCTGCCAGTTGCGGGTCTGTCTATCATCGGTTGGTTCTGGTTCGATCCAAAAATCTTTGCTGAAGCATGGAACCCGCACAACATGGGTACCGGTAGCGCTATCTCTTCTGGTATCGCACTGACTCTGTGGGCATTCCTGGGTA
>NZ_WPDC01000159.1:0-2829 GCF_035615595.1 Vibrio sp. R-1
GGCCGCAGGCTTTTCCCACGTCGACGTTTTGCCCAAGCTAACCTTGGCACAAGTTGCCTCCGTACTGGCCGGTGCCAAGCAAGTGATTTCCGTCGATACCGGTCTCAGCCATCTGACCGCCGCACTGGATATCCCGAATATCACGCTGTATGGACCAACTGATCCGGGATTGATTGGTGGGTATGGGAAGGGGCAGGAATCAGTAGTTGCCAACGATAATGATATGGATAGCATTAATGCATCCAACATTATCGATATATATATTGGATGAATTGCATCATGGAACAGATTATTTTATCCGTAATTATTGCCGTGCATAACACTGAAGAGTATGTTGAGCAAGCTCTAAAAAGTTTAGATCAAGCTCTGCATGGCTACAAATTAAGTTCGACAGTTGAAGCAATCATCGTTGATGATGCATCGTCTGATAACTCAGTATCAATCATCAATAACTATAAACCAGATAACTTTAAAAAAAGATTTTTCTCTGTTAACTATAATAACGTCGGAAAAGTAAAACGTTTTGCATTTAAACAATGCCAAGGCAATTACATCACTATTTTAGATAGCGATGATGCATTTCGAAATAACGCATTAACATTAATTACAAAAACCCTCGCCTCAAATAAATACGACATGGTAATAACACCCATTAGCGAGGTATATAATAACTTTCAGGTTGACGCAATAACACATTTAACTCAACAAGAAAAAATCAGTCAAGATAATGCAACAAAACTATTTCTGTCGCATAAAAAAATAGAAGGACACATTGCTGGAAAGTTTATTAAACGTTCACTATTAACAGATGATTTTTTCCCTGAAACACTCTGCTATGAAGATATAATCACCATTGGCCACGCCATATCAAAATCAACCGATATTTTATTTTGCAATAGCCACCTCTATCTTTATAGGAAAAGAACTGGCAGTATATCTAATGATAAGGGCGGTGAAAAAATTGCTATGTTATTCGATGCATTAGAAAAAATCGAAAACATTTTCTCACCTCAACTAAAGTATGCCAATATCGTTAATGCCCTATGGGTAAAATGCATATCAGATCTTGTTGCTCGAGGCAAAGGTAGACTACCTATTCCTGAGAATGCAAAAAGAAAACTTAGCACTATAAACACTCTTAGCTTCGTTCTAGATCCCAAAGTAAGATTAAGTAGGAAAAGAATGCTACTAAAACTTAAGGTAATGAATGTAACATGAATAAAAAAGAACTACTGCCTAATACGACAATATTATTTATTTTCGCGTCTATTTCCTTAGCGATGTTTAACATAGCATATTCTCGTGATACTTTTTATATTGCAGGATATCTATCTATCATTTACTTTTTAACAAATATCAACAAGCAGACTATTATCAGTAATGCATTACCTCTATCGATTTTACTCCTTGGACTTTCAAAAATAATCTGGTCAATGTACTACGAACCAAGTAGTTCCAACTTCAGTAATGTTTACAACTCTTATTTTGATGTAGGAAAAAGACTTGTCATAGCATCATTCCTTGTCTCATTTGCAATCAATACTGACAGTGTACATAAGGAAAAGCTAACGAACATCATTCGGCTAGTTATGCCATTTGTCGCTTTAGCTATCGCTGTATACTCAGCCTATCAGTTTCATATTCTTGGCTTAGCACGCACTGAATTATCAACAAACAGAGCAACAGCAACCGCCTATATGTTGACACCAGTTCTATTACTTAGCCTATTTTGCTGTATAAAAGAAAAACCCTCACTGAATAACATTATATTTTTAGCCTTAGTATTCGGAGCTTGCCTCTACTCAATCCTATTAACACAAACACGCGCTGCAATATTAGCCTTTACATTTATCGCATTACTCATGCTCATGTTTAAGCTAAAAAATGAAATAAGAAAAACCGTTTTGCTATCGCTTGCAACCATTATTTCAGTAGCTACCATTATAAACTATGACGGTATAGTTAAGCCACGAGCAACACAAGCGTTCACAGAGATTATAAACTTCGACCAAACAAAAGATAATGGTTCCCTTGGCAACCGTTTTACTATGTGGATCGCAGGTGCTAAATCAACCTACTCTCATCCCCTCGGGCAATCAGCGGAGCAACGCTATCAATCGATAGATAGACAAATTAAGGAAAATATCATCAATCCCATGATTTATCGATACGTAGATGTTCACCTGCACAATGAGACGATTGACACAATATCTCTACAAGGAATTACCGGATTTTCAGCATTAATATTATTCTATCTATTTACAATAAAATTCAGTTTGAAAGAAAAAAACTATTTATTGCTGTCAATCAGTTTAACTATCATTCTTTATGGTCTTAGCGATGTTCTATTCTTCAGCCAAGAAGTCACTGTTACTTATATGTCAGCACTAGCACTTGCGATCATGATCGGAAATCAACATGAAAATAGCTCACTTTGAAACCTCCATGGATTGGGGTGGTCAGGAATTACGGATCGTAGAACAGACCGAATGGCTGAATCAGCATGGTCATCCTACATGGATTGTTGCCCGTCCAGGTGCGGCGATCATTAAAAAAGCGCGCGAAAAAAACTTGCCCGCATTTGAATTGCGCGTGCGAGGTTCGGTACATCCGAGCACCTTAAAAAGTCTGCTGCAATTCCTCAAACAAAATCAGATCCAACTCTTAGACTGTCACGGCAGCCGAGACAGTGTTTATGGTGCGTTGGTCAAGGCATTAAGCGGCATTAAAGTGATCCGTTCACGACATGTCACTGACCCCATTAAAACGTCCGGATTACACGGGTTGGTTTGGCGGCATGGCAACCACGGCATCATTACCACCGCAAAA
>NZ_WPDC01000160.1:0-2828 GCF_035615595.1 Vibrio sp. R-1
ACTCACCCCATCTGCACCAGATAAATAATCAATAAATGACCTTACTGATTTTGGTGGGTTATATAATGTTAAAAGACAAAGAGCACCATTAATTACTTTAATTGAAAAACAAACCTGCTCAAACACCACTCGCTCAAACTCAATCATCTCACCAAATGGGTCGAGAACAGGATCAAATACTATGACCTTTTTATTGAAGGTCGCAGTTATTCCATCATGGGAAAGCTCAACCTTAGTAAAGCCTGCTCCAGCTTCATTCGAGTATGGTGTGTTTTTTATGAAGTTAAAAATTACATCAGGTGAAACCCTGCATTTCAACCTCATCCACTTAAGCCTTACTTGTGACATAAACTCACCCCGCGATGAATTAGCTAATATCAATTATAATGGAATACGCAGTATTTTCAATCAGCCTATTAAATCTACGCGCTTCAATATTAGTTAATTTCTGAGGCTTGCTAAAATACTCTCCGCCACCTTTATACTTACGAACACCTTTAACATGATATGAAAAATTAGTACAATTTAATGGGTCGCCAAACTGAGCTTCCAGTTCAAAAATATCTGGATCAACTGTATCCTCTTCAACCTTCCATTTTATTTTCCAAATATAGAATCCTCTATCATATAAGTTACTCAATTCTTCTGACTTAAGAACACCTTCTCCCTTTAATGAAGCCCTTGAGACATGAACACCTGTATCCGTATTCCCATCTTCTTCTTCAAGAGTTTCAGGTTTTGGATGATAAACGTAGGCATCTGTAACATCGAGTAATTTATATCCATCAAGCGATCTTATTAATTTATCGAAAAATCTCGTCCTAACGTCTGCCGATGTATTATGAGCAAGAGATATTTCATTTATTATCAGGTCAAGATTTTCATCATCTTTTTCCTTCTTGATTAAGCTAATGCTTTCCAATAAAGAGCTTTCATAGCCTTGTAGGATGTCATTGTCAGGCCGTCTAATACTATAACCATTACTATTATTCAAAGGTTCTATTTCAATTAGGGCCTCTTTTCTTACGACTTGTTTAAACTCACTTTTACCATAATCAGTTGCGAGATATCTTATATTCATAAGAACTCTTTCGCCATCTAATAAAACTTGACAATAATCATCTTGCTTTACTATTTCACTCTTTAACTTCTCTGCCGCCTGTATTAAATCCTGCTTAGCAATTTCTGTTTCAATTCTTACGCAAGTTATTTTTTCCGCCCTAGATTGCCCACCCAGTAATGAGGCTATTTTCTGATGTTCATAATAGTCATGATTCATCCTTGAATAGTTTTTGGCTAGCTCTTTTCTTGGGGTTTGCTTGCTTATAAGAGTGCCTCTACTTAGAAAGAGCTCCTGAATTTCTTTAGTCGTAATTTGCTTTTGATTCAGCGCATCATACAATGCTTTATCAGTAACACTATGAATATTTCTCATTTCAAATCCCAAGACAGAACCTCAGAGGAGAAGAACTCTTTAACTGAAGATATCACTTCCACTTCAAGTTTCTTTAACTTTAATTTAGCCTCTTCATCTAGCCCATACTCATGAGCATATTTTTCAACTCCTCGATGGAAGTGTGACATAACGCGGTCATTTTTTTCGCGGTACGCAATTCTAATTCTTATTTTATTAATACCATCAAGTATTTGATAATTTGACAATAAATCTAGTAGGTAGAAAAATTCATTATCACTATTTGCTTTCTCATTATAGTAAACAACAAATCCCTCTGGATATATCTCCTCTTCTTTCTTAGTGTCTCTATTATATTCATAAACAGCTCCGTGCTTCACTAGCATGAATGGAGCAAATAGAGTTTCAATCGTAGCTGGCAAATATTTATCAGTAACCGCTACTTTATGCATTGTTAATTGCGGGTAATAAAAACCATAATCTTGCTTAGGGAATACTCCCCTTGCAATCATATCATTCATATCATTAGTTACAGTCAACATATAATTAATCAAGAATGGATCAATGATATGAATTTGTTGACCGGGACAAAGAGGGATATTATCTAGGTTAACAGCCTGCTTTCTTCTTCCTTTCTCCGGTTTTGGAGGGTAAAAGAAATCATAAAAATTATGCTGCAATTGATTGTCATGATTAAATACAAATAACAAACCTCTAATCTCACAATCTACTTGTGAGAAATTATATTTTTCTGACCACTCTGAACTATATCTGGCACACTCAATTGTTTTAGCTAATGAGACTAGTGTTGATTCAATTTTTTTGGCATCAATAGAGCCTTTTGCATAACTTTTTAGGTCTGTATTTAGGTAGATAACTTTATTTAGATATGGATCTTTGTAACTAAAGACGACATCCACTGGATGAGTATGACTCTGTTTTTTCCCATCCGGTTTATGCTGTTCCTCATTATCGCATGCAAAATCTTGGTCATATGGGCCCTGTTGCTGCCACTTAAATCGACTAAACAAATCCTGAGATATTCGCTTAGCTAAATCCTCAATTGGCCCGTTTTCCATCTGATATCCTTACCTATCTTACAGATAAACCTGATGGCAAGATAATTGTTAGGATCATTGCTTGCAAGAATTTTAGACCAATCATGAGAGTTATAGCGCGGAATTGCAGCTCTTCCATCCCAAGTGCTTATGGGGCTTCATGCATCGAGATGACTGTCAATATCTAGCGACATTTGTTCCTTAAATTGAGTCATACAGACAAAATCAACTCGGTAGCCACCATAGCAAATGGCGCTTGGTATTATAGCCAACACTAACATGTTGGTTCTTGGGAAAGAGGGAGACTCTTGGTCTGAATCGTTTTCAATGGATTACTGTATGCAAGTTATTGCTTA
>NZ_WPDC01000161.1:0-2805 GCF_035615595.1 Vibrio sp. R-1
ATTGGCCAGCGTGATTGTGCGTAAAGCTCCGGTCAGCTTTGCTGTCCCGAGCTTTTCCACATGAACGCTTCATTGGTTGCTTCTCCAACAGCGCGGTGACCGCGCACTGTCGTTTAATCGGCAAGACACGCAGCTTTACCTCGAAGTGTCTTTGCGATTTTTTTGTTTGGTTTTTACGCCTTCATTCTCAGCGCTACCCCAGTGATACCTTTGTGCTATCTAAATGGTATCCATATGCTATCTCATTGGTATCTGTATGCTATCCAAATGCTATCCATGTGCTATCCATGTGCTATCTCATTGGTATCTGTGTGCTATCCAAATGGTATCTAAGTGAACTCTAGCTGCGGCTGAACACTTTGTTTAGCAACGAGTTCAGGCACGAGACCGATGTTTACACAGCGCTTCGCGCCGAGCATCCATCGTCGTGCCAAAGGGTGCGCCCTTTGAAACCCTGCTCGGTTCTACGAACCTCTCAGGGCTGCGCCCCGAACCCCGCCGGCACTTCACAGGCACGCAAAAAATTTGCGTACCCGTTCATCGCCTTATTCTTCTGCGCCGAACTCGGCTATGAGCGATTGGTATAACGCCTCGCTATCCTCATGCAGCTTTTCACACTGATCGGCTTGTTCGTCCAGATCGAGTTCGTTGAGTTTTTCCAGCAGTAGCAGGGTTTGGCTGCGAATAAATTTCGCCATGTTTAGCGCGGCTTTTTGTTGTTTGTTCATGGGTTTTGCCTGTTTGAGGTTGATTTTTGCCTCAGATCTTACCGCATTCAGTGAGGTGCATGGCTATGCATGGCCGTAAAACTCATCAGGCGCGTTTTACGGCGTTTTTGCTGTTCTAGGTATGGTTTTCTATGGCTTAGGGGGTAAAAACGCTCTGAGAGCGTCTCAGGCGGTGCGGAAAATGTCGATTATGGTAAATGTGCGGGTTGGGAGCTATCAGTTAAGTTAACCAAAGGTTACACAATGTTCCGTGCCGTTTTTCTTTGTTAGCTAGATAGTGCGCATTAGGATTTCTGCATTAAAAGGGACTTGGTATGTCTAGACCTATCGTGCCGCTGTTTTTGCTGGCCACTATCTCGCTTCTCACTATCTTGATCATGTCTCAGTTTTTCGGTGGATTTGGCTCAGGGGTTGCCGGATTCATGTTGTCTCTTACCCTTCGCAGCCTGTAGTGCGAGAAGTTTTTATCTGCGGTTAAAAATAAACCTGATTTTTTGCATGCCTTGGATGCCAAGGGCTGCAGATGAGTTTTTTATCTTTAAGAAAATATATTCTGAATAATTAAAAAAATAACCCTTTACTTACTAGTCACCTATACCCATAATGCAATGGCTCTGTTGTTAAGAGTTATTGAAAGCATCAAGTAAAAGTAAAACCCTCAGAATTCCCGCTTAACCGTTGTTATTCATCAGTGTTTCCCTTAGCTTCTCGCATCGTAAATAATTCGTCTCCTCAGCGCAAAAAAATAATTTAATTAAAAGGGACGTATTATGTCTAATAAAAGCACTGGTTCAGTAAAATGGTTTAACGAAGAAAAAGGCTTTGGCTTTATCTCTCAGGATAACGGCGGTGAAGATGTGTTTGTACACTTCCGTGCCATCATCTCCGATGGGTTCAAGACCTTGCAAGAAGGGCAGAAGGTGTCATTCAACATCGAAAGCAGCCCTAAAGGCCCACAAGCCGCTGATGTCTTTCCTATCTAAAGTATTAAGTTAGATAGAATTAAAAAGGCGAGTTAAGGCTCGCCTTTTTATAAGCTGATCATGTGAAGAAATTAATTCAGTGTTTAATCTGTTTTTTGTTATTTCACATTATATTGTGAAATAGTTATAGGTGGTTAAATGTCTAGAGTTAATGGAAGAAGTAGGTTTTGGTTCTATCAAAAGAAAGAAGATAGTTCGAGAACCATTAATAAGTTTATCCCTGAACCATTATTGGTTGTATTAAAATAGACTTAAAATCATCATGAAACATGATTCATAGAAAGCCGTCCATTAGATAAATTTAATGGACGGCTTTTTTGTGTATTTTTTTTATCCAGCCGGACGATCTCGGCGGCTTATTGCGCATGGAATGAGCAGAGCAGGATTGACCTTGTAGGGGGCATCGGCGTAATCTTTTGCCCAGAAACGAAAAAACCACCCGGCAAGGTGGTTTTTCGAAGGTTCAGGAAACCGGCAAGTTTCTGAACCAAGGTAACTGGCTAACGGGGAGTCAAGCGCAGTCACCATAAACTGTTTAAGCAGTTTAGCCCGTATAGGTGTATCACATCAAGTGCTCTAACATTACATCCCCGTCAGCAATTCAGTTACCAATGGCTACCACCACTGGCGATTTGTCGTGTCTGTACGGGTTGGACTCAAGAGTTTGTTACCGTACATGGCGTGGTAGTCGGGCTGAATGGGGAGTTCGTGCATACAGCCCAGCTTGGAGCGAAGCACCTAAACAGGATACGGATACACAGGCAGTCTATGAGAAAGGCCAGCCAGCTCGACAGGTAACAGCGTCAGCGAATCGGTGACAGTGTAGCGGGGAATGCAGGGTGTGAAATCGGAGAGCGCACGAGGGAGCGACCCACCAGAAATGGGGGGGATCTTTAAGTCCGATTCGGGTTTCGCCACTCTTGATTTGAGCACCGGAAAACACCTGTTTTCTGTGATGCTTGTCAGGAGGGCGGAGCCTTTGGAAAAAAGCACCTTCCGTGCCGTTCCTTCGTCCTGCCTTACGCCTGTTCTTGGCTCTTCCAAAACATCAAAAAAAACTTATTGGGCGCGGAGCGCATCTTGCTGTTCCGCTG
>NZ_WPDC01000162.1:0-2641 GCF_035615595.1 Vibrio sp. R-1
CACTGGCACCATTGCCAGACAGTACCCAGTTGGATTTACCATCGCCAATTTCTATCAGTGAATCTTTGGTCACCACAGCGAGAAGAGCTTGAACTTGCATAGCTGTTAGGATGTCATGCTTTATCGGCCCCAAATCCTGAGAATCGATATACAGATTTATTTGCTCAGGCCAAGGTTCGAAATCAGATTCGTCCCCCAGATACACTTTGGCTGTTACCGGCGTTGCAGGGCCTGCTTCACGGGTAAACATCACAGCAACAGGATTAAGGCTGTCTGTATCTGAATAGCCAGCCGCTCGGCAGGTGCCTGTATTATCACAAGCGAGATACCAATCTTTGTGTTGAAAACTCTCTCCCTCAAACGCATTGGCAGAAAAAGCCACCAAGCCCAATGTGTATATAGCACTCCGAATATAGAGCATTAGCTTATTCCCTTTATACCATCTTCATGATTCAGTCAGTGAGCATACCATTGCCCGCTTAGGTTAGTGAAAACAGATAAGCTACTCATTTGTCGAGAGTGTTGTGTTTGTCATTTTTGCTAATAGCCCACCAATTCGTTTACGCATCTCGCGTCTATCCACAATCATGTCGAGTGCGCCGTGCTCTAAGAGGAACTCACTTTGCTGAAAGCCTTCAGGCAAGATTTCGCGAACGGTTTGTTCAATAACGCGACGCCCTGCAAAGCCGATCCTTGCTTTGGGCTCACCAATGTTAATGTCACCCAACATCGCCAAGCTCGCAGAGACACCACCAAAAGTTTGATCGGTTAATACCGATATGTAAGGTAATTTTGCCTTTGATAACTGATTTAAAGCGGCACTGGTTTTGACCATTTGCATTAAAGCCATTAGCGACTCTTGCATTCGAGCGCCGCCGCATGCCGAGAAGCAGACCAATCCACAATTGTCCTCGATAGCCGCTTCAACGGCTCTCACAAAACGGGCGCCGACAACGGATCCCATTGAACCAGCCATAAAGGAGAACTCGAATGCACAGGCAATCACGGGTAAGCCCATGATTCTTCCTCTCATCACAACCAATGCGTCTTTTTCTCCGGTACTTTTCTGAGCCAGAGTCAGACGTTCCTTATAGCGTTTTAGATCTTTGAAATGCAGTAAATCTATTGGTTCCAGTTCGCTAGCAAGTTCAGCTCGCCCCTCCCTATCCAAGAAACGTTCTAAACGTTGACGTGCCGACAACCTCATATGGTGATTACATTTAGGGCACACCTCTAAGTTCTCTGTGAGGGCAGCCCGATATAAGACCTGTTCGCAAGATGGGCATTGAGTCCATACTCCGCCTGGAACCGACGCTTTACGCGTACTAATGATGTTCTTCTTATCTAACAGCTTTTCTAACCAACTCATGGGGAACTCTTATTCCAAATTACTTTAGCTAAGAACATTGTATGAGCTTGTTTCTGGTAATAAAGTGGTGATTATTGGATTGATAATCCCGAAATGTGGGACTAAGTGTGATGCTGGATAAGATTGATCAACAGTGGTTAAAAAGTTTTCTCTGTGTTTATGAGAGCAATAGTTTTAAACGTGCGGCGGAGTTTCTAAGCTTGCCCACATCCAATGTCAGCCGACATATTGCTTTGTTGGAAGAACGGTTGAATACAAGGCTATTTCATAGAACGACACGCCGAATCGCTCCAACCGATGCTGGAGATCTCCTTTATTTACGTGCACAACCTTTGTTGGATAAGTTGAATGATGTTCTTGAGGGGGTGACTCAACATTCTCATGAAGTCATGGGGCAGCTAAAAATTCTAATGCCGGATTCACCGACTTTAGCCCAAGCAGTGGTCGATTTTTGTCGCTTTCACCCCTCGATTTCATTGTGTTGCGACACAAGCATCAGTCCTAAAGAGGATTTGCTGGACGGCTTTGATGTCGTTTTAAGTTTTCATCGAGGTCAACTCGAAGACAGCAGTTGGATCGCGCAGGAGATTAAACGGTGGCCAAGTGTGGTGGTCGCCGCCCCAAAACTCTTGCAGAGCTTTCCCAGACCTTTTCAGATTACCGATTTAAAACACGTTCCATGCATTAGTAGTTTCACCGTGTTAAATGGCACACCGTGGGTATTCAGCAATGGCAAAGGTGAGCGGATTACTCAAAAAGTGCATTCTTCATTCAAAGTGAACAGCGGGCTTCTTGCTAAAACTGGCGCAGTTTCTGGCCTAGGTTTTGCGATACTACCTGTTGAATTTTGCCAATCCGAATTAGATCTAGGCGTTTTGGAGGTGGTAGAAATGGAGTATGAGCCTGATGATTTAGTACTGTATGCTTTTTATTCTTCCCGAAAGCACTTGGCGAAAAAGATTCCGATGTTTATTAAACACTTACAGTGCCAAGCAAATTTAGATAAAAGCACATAAGCTGAAGAACAATTTCTATGAAAGGCTTTGTCTGAACCACTTCTTTTAGAGTAGGTGATTAGCTAAGCGAATTGTTATGCAAAAGTAAGGCTACTAAGCATAGACGGTGTGATGTTCGAAAATGGGAGATTCCATGTAACAGCGTTCTGGTATCTGCCATAACCTCACGTATAGCAAACTCAGCAGAGTAATCTATTGCTGAGTAATCGCACTAAGCAGGAATGGGGCAAAAATGATGTATACCCAAACAACTTGG
>NZ_WPDC01000163.1:0-2415 GCF_035615595.1 Vibrio sp. R-1
TGTTGGTCGTGGCGAATGACCGTGGTGTGGTCGTTTTCAATCAAACCATCGAAGTCTTTCTGCGCATGCAGGTAGATTTGCTCTTTGCCCGCTTGGTCTTCAAAACTGAGCTCATTAAACCCTTCCCCTTGGTGCGTCTCGGTGCGCAGCACGGTTTTGGTTTTGTGCTCCGGCAAAGTGTATGGCGGTGTGTTGGTCGCATGATAGGTGCGTCCGGTGATAATCGGTTGGTCTGGGTCGCCATTTAAGAAGGAAACTATCACTTCATGACCGATGCGCGGAATGGCGACAAAACCATATTGGCTGCCCGCCCAACCTTGCGACACCCGTACCCAACAGGAGCTCTGCTCGTTACCGTTCGAGTAGCGGTCCCACGGGAAATGGATTTTCACCCGTCCGTGTTCATCACAGAAGATTTCTTCACCTTCAGGGCCAACAACCGTCGCTATCATTGGACCATCGACTTGCGGTTTGGGTTGTGGCTCAGCGCGCCAGTGAAGATGCCCCGGAATTAAGCTGAACTGGTTGCTGTAGGTCGTTGCACCACTACCGCCCTCTTCTTGTAGCGCTTGCGGCTGCTCACCTTGGTGGTTAATCGACACCACCACCCAATCGCGGTTCATCGCGGGGTCAAGGTGCTCTTGCAGGTCAAACTTATAGCCGGCACGCAGCAGCGGCTCGTTGCTCTGCCCTGTCGCGGTGTGAGCATGGCGGCGCAGGTAATCTAAACGGATTTGGCTAAAGGCGGCGCCGTTCACATCGTCTTTGTAGCGCCCCGGCGCATCAAAATGTTGGTAACGGGTTTGCTGATAATCCAGCTCCGTGCCCTGCACGGTTTGTAAAAAGGAGTAGGCCGGCTTTTTGAAGCTGTAGTCTTTGAGCTGAACTTCGCTCACTTCCGCTTGGGTGTGATAGGTTAAGCCGTGGATATACGGGGTATCTATCGCGCCACCGGCTAAAGCGTTGTATGGGATGGGCTCCGGCAGTTTGCTTAAGCTGTCACTGGCATCACTGAAATAGAGGGTATGTTTGCCCGCTTCATGGACAAAGCTGTACACCAGCCCCTCTTCAGCGGCGAGGCGGTGCAGAAAGTCGATATCGCTTTCGCGGTACTGCACACAAAACTCACGCTGCACGCAATCACGCTTGAGCGCAAAAGCGTAATCGTTGATGCCCATTTCTTGCAGCAAGATAGAGAGAATTTCTGGAACAGTCTGCTTTTGGAAAATGCGGCTATTGTGGCGCAGGGATAAGCGCTCTAAGGCAGGCACTAAAGTGAGTTCGTAGAAGGTGTGATGATGGCCGATATCGCCTTGGCTGAAAGCACGCACAATGCCGTGCACGCGCTGCACCAACTGTGAATTGCGGTAAAGCTTGAGCTCAGCACGCTTATCGACCATCTGCTCGGCAGTCAGATTGGATAACCGACTCGCCAGTTGCACTTGATAGCGAAACCCGTAACAGGCTTGCCCTAAAAAAACACTATTAGAGAGTGACTCCTGCCCGTGAAAGCCTCTGACCACCAGAGTCTCATCTTCCAGCCCTTCGACCTCAATGCTGTACGCTAATGTCGCCATCCTGCCTTTCCTTCCCCTACATTAAAAATGGCAAAACCTTAAACCCACAATACCGCGCCAAACGATACTCTGGGTTTAAGGTTCACAGCCGCCCACCCGAAGGTGAGCGACATTCTCGCAGCGTAAATTACGCTTCGATTGGCTTACGCCAGTCATCAGAGCCTGAGGTGCCCGCGTTAACGTGGTCCCAAGTGATTTTGCGGTAAGACAGAGACACAGTCACATTCTGAGTAAAATCAGATTTTGCTGGGTCTTGGCAGTGTGGCATTTCACAGTGGATATCGACGATAGACGCGTTTTCCAGCTTAGTGGTGAAGAAGTTCTCTTGTTTACCTTCGATAGAGGTACGGTACCACTTCAGCTCAACGGTTTTCAGCTTCTCACCAGAAGAGAGCGCGTTGTACAGCAGAGGAACCGCTTTGTTCAGCGCCACAGTGAATTTGAATGGCTTGTGCACACGTTGGCCTGAAGGCTGACCAGATTGTGGGTCAGTCGGTACGGTTACGACGTGGTCAAACTGCTGAACCAGCATCTCATCTTCGTGGCCTTCAACGAATGAATCGCCGATAGAGTCAGCAGTACATGCGCCTGCAGTGATAAGACCCTGAGTTTGGCCTTCGATAGAGATATAACATGGAGTTGGCATGGCTATTTCCTTTCAATAAATCATTTTTAAGTCAATGAATGAGTTAACGCGCTCTGCGCACCGTCGCGATACAAAGAGCAAGTGGGATGCCAACTTTCACACCATAAAAAATCAATAGGTTATAGAAACAACCCCATCAACAAAGCAAAAAGCTGCCCAACGCTGAGCAAGATCTTGCTTGGCGGGCAAAAA
>NZ_WPDC01000164.1:0-2374 GCF_035615595.1 Vibrio sp. R-1
TGCAAAACGATCCAATAGGGCGACATAATCTTGCTCTGACTTCATCGCCGCAAGGCGTTGATACAGCTCCGGGATCTGGTTTTCTTTCAGTGTTAAGTACGCCGATGGATAACTGCCGACCACTCCGCGCACTAAAGTCAAATTATCATTTTTGGGGTCGCGGTTGTTCTGTTCATCAAACAAGCTCGAGATATTGGTGTGGGCATTGTTGTGGATGAGCGTAAACAGTTGCGGTTTACCTTGTTCACTTTCAATCATCAACATCATCAATTGCGGAATGGGCAGCAAACCTTCACCACGCAGATGATCGATTTGGCGCAAAGCAAACTCATGTTCGGCTTTGAATCCCGTTTGAGTTATCACGTATCGATCACTCAATACCGACTGTACTTGCTTGCGGAGTTTAGCAAACAGCTCCTGTTTCGGGTTATCAGTCACATAGTTAACGCTGGTTGGCTGATCAAAGGGTTTTACGTTACGTTGCAAGAAATCGGAAAACTGTACACTTTGATTTTGGTACCAACTAGATAACTCCTGATGGCGCATATCGCGTGGTAGCAGGGCAACAAAATTACTCTCACCCTCCATGCGCAGAAAATCCATGAACATACGAGTAATCAACTGATGTCCGAAATTGCCATACACATCAAAACCAGCAACAAGCAGATAATGAATGCGCTCAAGCAGCGCATAATCCATTATCCAAGCGGTTTTGGGAGGCTCACCCACCAATCCTTGCACGACAGATGCGCTATCGAAATGGCGGAAAATCGTTAATGCGGCATTAGGGTTTGTGCCCGCTCCATCCCAAATGATGTCCGTGGTAAGGTGCGTACCATTTTTAAACCATTGATTAATAAATTCAGATTTTGCTTCGAGATAACGGCTTTGTTGTAGCGAATAACGTACCCAGTTACTCAGCGGCAGTGCCGTATTCTCTTGTTCAGCCGGTAGCTTCAAATTGTCGACTTGTGAGCGATAGAATTCGTTGACTTCTGGAAGATCGGCTTTCTCAGGATCGAGGAAGAAGACCCAGAATCTATCGTTAATCACATTCAGCGCCAACTGGCCTCGACACACTGGGCCTTTGATAAAGGCCATCACCGTATTTTGCGCATTATCGAGCAAGAACTTAAAGCGCGCTTTAACGGGAAGGTCGATGAACGCGGACATCGGGTTTGCGGCAATATCCGGACGATAACTTGGAAGCTCGGCAACCTCATAATCTGCATCAATAAACCAGAGTTTCCAGTTGGCAATCCGTTGTTTGTGGAGTGCGAAAGGCATGTGGGTTTTATCGACAATCGTCTCTTGTTCTGGCACAAGGCGATAATAGACTCGCTCAACGCCCGGATCATCGTACGGACGACGTGTCACGATTCGTTTTACAGGCTCACCCGGTGGAGTACTGGAGCGGATGAGTTTAAAGAAACGAGGCCGCTCCTGCGCTATCTCTGAAAAGTACAGATGTGAGAGGAATAGATGTTCGTAGATATAGCGTGCTGCGAGCTGATTTTTACGCGAGCTGTGATTCAACAAGGCTTCGTATTCCGTAACCAAAGCTTGTTCTTGCGCACTCAGCGGGAGCGCTTGATTCATCACTGCTCCCTCTTGTAGCCAAGAGAGCAGGGTAGCGTACTCCTTGGGGGATAAATTCGGCATACCAAAGGGCATTCCCCAATTAGGATTCACTTGTTCGAAGTGATCCATTTCGTTGATCGTTGGGCAGGTTTGCTCACGATCAATAGAAAAATCAAATCCTTGTAACTGATCTTGCTGTGGCAGTGGATGACGCTCTTTCTGCATCAGCAAACGTGCCATCACCCCAGCATCAAGATTGGCTTGCGCGGTTTGATCTCGCTCATTCAGTACGGGATGAAAACCAGCAGCTCGCCACTCTTGGGTTAACTGAGCATCTTCGTAAAGACGAGTTGGAGTAGCGGCCGTCAGCCGAGTTCCCTGATAAACCAACGCTTTGCTCGCCCCGCGATCAATGCCTTCAGCCGAGGTCATTTTGAGCTGACAGGGGGCATCGTAACAGGCGTGACAGACGACACAGCGGTTATCTAAGATGGGTTTTACTTCGTTTAAAAAATGCTGAGCTTGGCTAGAGTGCAAAGGTAATTGTCGCTCACGTACCTGCTCTGTGCCAAAGAGCTGATCATAGTTGATGCCTGCGTACATGGCGCAACCGGAGAAAATCGTGGCCAGCAGCAACAGAATCGAAGATTTGAAATTCATAATGACAAAATTCAAGAAGAGAATGGGTGAATTAAAGCAAAGGAAGAGGGGAGATGTCCAACTCACGGTGCACTTTCATTCCGCTTGCTTTAAAGAAACAAGCGTATACCCAAACCACTTGCAGTTGCATGTG
>NZ_WPDC01000165.1:0-2357 GCF_035615595.1 Vibrio sp. R-1
CTGCTTTTTTTATGCAAGCCCCTAATCACAAATTTTTCTTAAAACACGCTCGTTCGAACACAAAACCGACAAGACGTTTATTTATCACTCTTTCTCTCATAAAAATGACGCAATTTAATCGCCATTCAATCTCAAAATGCTCTAAAAGGATCTCTTTTACTCTTCGCTGTCAAAGAAGTATGAGATCCGTGAACGCGGGTTAAGATAATCACGAACCTTATCAGGTAATTTGTTCGGTAAAATGGCATTGACGATTTTCAGATCTCGGTCTGCAAGATCAATTATCGGCGCTTGAGAACGCGGGACTGAGGGATCATAAATCAGTACATTCGGATACAAGAGGCTACTTGCATTCACTGAAATGACTAACCCCACCATATCATTAGAGAGCTGTACGACAGTTCCTGGTGGGAACACCCCCATGAACTTAACTAAGATGCCTAAATTCTCCGCGTTATAAAGATGCTTACAATTCTTAAATAGATGAGACAAAGCAACGTACGGGATCTTTTGTTCCGAAGGAATATTGGGGTGGCAAAGATTGTCGAACGCGTTCGCTACCGCCACAATCTGCGCAAGCTCATCAATATCATCCCCTTTTAGGCCGAGTGGATAGCCCGAACCATCTCGCAGTTCGTGATGTTGTTCGATGACACGTTTAGCACTTTCAGGAAACGTTTCTATATTATCGGCCAACTCTATGCCGTATTTGGTATGCAGCCGTAAGTAGTTTTCTTCCGGTTCCGTTAATGGGGTCTTTTTACGTACGATCGCCGTTGGCACTCTCACTTTGCCTATGTCATGAAAGAGCGCCGCAAAAGCCAGCTCTTTGATTCGTTCTGCAGGTAAACCTCTCGCTTTACCAATCATCATGGCAATGACTGACACATTTAAAGAGTGAAAATAGATATCTTCAAATTCACTTTTGCTGTTCATTAAATGCAAGGTGACATTATCATCACTCAGCAATTTGTCGACGATATCATCGACCAATATGATGGCTTCGCCGATGGCATCTAAAGGGCGGTTACGAATTTTATTCACTACCGCACGCATACGAGCAAGAGAACGTTCAAACTCTTTCTCACAAGTTTGTACTCGACGTCGATATTCGTTGAGCTTCTCTATTCGTGTTTGCTTTTCCTGCCATAGCTTTTCCGCTTCACTATCAACCGGAGGTAGAGCCTCTTCTGGAGTTGACTCTTCAACACTGGGGGGTAATGGCTGACTGTCGCTTAATCCCGGATTGAGAAAAACGTGCTGGATGCCAAGATGCTTGATCAGTTGGATCTGCTCTTGTGATTTGATTTTAAAGCTATTGAATAGGAAAGGATGCTCATTCCATTTGACTGGCAACCGAATGTAGAGCCCGGGTTGCAATCTATCTACCGTGATTTTAATGCTTGCCACAATCTTGATTACATCTGAGTGAATAACCCGAATATGATAGAAGAAGTTAATAATAACTGCATCAGTCTGATTGCTATGAAGGTTGTTAGATCACGAAAGCGGATATGAATATGACAGATAGCAAAAAGCCGACTCATTGAGTCGGCTTCTTTAAATTATGGTACCGATGGACGGACTTGAACCGTCACTCCCGAAGGAAACGGATTTTGAATCCGTCGTGTCTACCAATTTCACCACATCGGCATCTAGGCTGTTGCCCTTTGATGGAACGCATTATACGTAAGAAGTCGAAGCACGCAATAGCAAAAGATTGAAAATAAAATCGTTTGCCGATTATTTCACCACAAAGCCTTAAGCTGTGCGTTAGCTCTCTTTCTTTCGGATTTTGCACTGGCTATGCTTGGCCTCTTTCAAGTAACCAAGAATGATAATGATGAACTACGCGACACTTCCTCCGGCTGGTTTTTTTCGGCGTTTAGGGGCATGGACTTACGACGCACTGATCGTAATGGCGATTCTAATGATGGCTGGCGGCGTAGTCGTCGCAGTGCTTGAAGCTTTGGTGGCTGCGGGGCTCATGAGCTACGCCCCGTATCAAGATGCGAGCGATCTTCTTTCTTCTCATCCGATTTGGAGTCCAGTGTATACCGTTTATCTTGCCTTGGTTTGGATCTATTTCTTTGTTTACTTCTGGACTCGTGGCGGACAAACGCTAGGTATGCGCGCATGGAAAATGCACATTTGCACTGAGGAAGGTCACCACATCTCAGCCACACAAGCGCTGATCCGTCTAGCCACATCGGGTTTTGGGCTCGCCAACTTGACTGTGTTGTTTGATACGAAAAAACGTGGCTTTCACGATATCTGGGCTAAAACAAAGGTCGTTGTGTTACCGAAAGCCAATTAACTCGCTTCGATAAGCAATATAGAAAGAGGAAGGTATTCAC
>NZ_WPDC01000166.1:0-2143 GCF_035615595.1 Vibrio sp. R-1
CTGCTCGGTTGACTGAGGCGATCCCGCCGCTGCCACCGCCGATTGCCAGATAATCATAATGTTTGGTCATTGTTTGCCGTCCATTGTCAGGAGCCTTGCTCTAATGGATTGATTCTAGCGATAGAGGGCAGGCTCCGGCAAATTTCTGCATCGGGTTTTGTAGCCACTCCTGCAGTTCCTCAATCCGCATCGGGCGGGCAAACAAGAATCCGTAACGCCAGCCAAAGGTCAAGCTGATAAAACCAATCACGATGGGGATCAATGCGCCGCTTAAGTTGTGGCAAGTGTTCCAAATTGACCACCAAAAGCCCCGTTCACTACGCGAATACCAGTGCGTTAGCACCTTGGCACACGCAGGCCAGCCCCAGCCTTGAAAAAAGGCATTCGCCGTCCATAACAAAGTAAAAGCCAACAAGGACGAGCTAAAACCAAAAGCGAGGTTGATGATGCCGGTGGCTATCAGCCCCAACCCCATGAAATAGCGTGAGCGGGAGCGGTCGATCATCAAACCTGAAACAAATTTAGACACCCCGTAAGTGAGGTAGAACAGCGTACCGAGAAAACCCAAATCGGAATAATCGAGTCCTAACTCACTGAGCATTTGCGGCATAGCAAAATTGAAGCTTTTACGAGTGAGATAGAACACGCCATAACCGACATACATGGAAATCATTAAATGAATGCGCCAGTGGCGATAAGCCTGATCGATTTCCATTGCCTGAATGGGTTGCACCATAGGTACAATCTTCATATTGCTTGTCCTTATTGAGTTTCATCCTAATCAAGCGAGGTGGGAAAAACATGGGAAGGAGTTGTATTCATCTAGGAATATTTCCTAGTTTTTCGCTGGTTATTGAGCGTTTTGTGGGTAAGTTAACAATTATTCGCGTGCCAGTTTGGAAAGTGGATGTCGTCATCTTTAATTGACCACCGAGTGCGGATACACGCTCACTCAATCCTTTTAAGCCTTGTCCACGCACCCGCCAGTCGGTGGGTAAACCAATGCCGTCATCTTTGACTTCCAGAATCATTTCACTTCCCGGAAATAGGCTGATGTGTACTCGGGTGGCTTTGGCATGCTTGGAAATGTTGTTCAGCAACTCCTGCACAATCCGATATAGAGTCACCCGAGTCGTATCGTCCAGCTTTTGCGGATTGACTCCCATATTGAGGCGCACCGTAATACCTTGTTCGGCAAAACGCATTTCTTGCACCAGTTGACGAATGGCATGTTCTAACCCGAGTTCATCCAAAATATGCGGGCGTAGTTGCTTTAAGAGCTGACGTGTGGATTGATGAATCCGCATAGCGAGAGACTGCACGCTAGAGGCCGCCTGTTTGGCTTGATGATTACTGGCTAAACGTTCTGCAAGCATGGATTGAATTTGAATCGCGGTAATGTTTTGGCCGATCTCATCGTGCAGTTCGCGAGCCACCGATTTGCGAATTTGCTCTTCAACAGAAACGAGCTGGCGCGCGAGGTCTTGCTTTTCACGCAGCTCTTTGGCTAGGCGGGTGTTCATTTTTTGCAGCAATAAAGCGAGCTGATGTTGGCGGCTAATGGCGATACCCAATCCAAGCCCCACAAACGCTTGGCTTGACATAAAGATCAGCAACTCTTGATCCGAAGAAAAGGAGCCACTGAACTGGCGTGCCGTCGCTAGCAGAATGCAGTTTAAACTGCTCGCCAACACGCCGCCTTGCCAGCCATAGCGATAGGCAAGAAAAATCGTCGGTAGCAAGATGATCAATAGGGCAAACGGCTTCATCTGCTCAAGTAACGTCAGCTCCGCCAGCAGTCCTAAGCTGAAAAACAGTAAACTCCATACCAGCATTTTCGGCTTAAGTTTCACATCGTGGTGGATCAGTTGCGGAGAAAGCGGATGCCAAGTTTGGTGACTAAGGTAGTCGGCCACCAGATACAAAAATGGGGTCAGCACAATGCCTCCCGTGAGCGAAGCGATACTCACGGCAATTAACGTCTCCGCTCCCATTTGTAGCGGTTTCGCCAACAAGGTAAAAGTGATACCCACCAAAATAGTGTGCAGCAGCACCAGTGCCACAATCAGCAGTAACTTTTGCCAATACAAATGTAATTTCGGCCAGTGTTGGCGGGCAATGGCTGCGGCTAGCCAAACCACCC
>NZ_WPDC01000167.1:0-2104 GCF_035615595.1 Vibrio sp. R-1
CCACACAGAGTGCACTCAGCACCGCAAAAGCATAAGCTTCAGGCGCAGATTCAAATCCGACGACATAGCGGCCAATCATATAGCCTTGGGTAAGCGCGGCCAGCAGAGAGCCGATTTTAAAGCACAGATCCCAATGATCTTTGTGGTCGGCTTTGGCTTTTGCCCGAAAATCAAACGCGACGCCACGCATGATGAGCGCGATTAACATCAATGCAGTCGGCAGATAAAGCTCAGTAAATATCAGGCTATGTGCCGTAGGAAAGGCAATCAGCAAGATACCGACCGCCAACACTAACCAAGTTTCATTGGCATCCCAAAATGGGCCAATCGAGGCGATCATTCGATCGCGCTGCGCCACATCATTACGCGGCAGTAAAATGCCCACGCCTAAGTCATAACCATCCAACACCGCGTACATAAACACGGTGAAACCCAACAACAACAAATAAATTTCTGGCAAATACTGCATCATAGCGCGGCCTTTGTAGAGCTTGGTGAAACCTGCGGTGCGTGTCCGGTTTTACGTGCAAGGTAAAACAGGGTGTGAACATAAGCGACCAACAACACAACATAAGTGATGAGATAAAGCGTCAGCGAGATCCCAACCGAGCTACTGGCCACGGGGGTCACGGCTTCAGCGGTACGCAATACGCCACTCACCAGCCAAGGCTGGCGACCAATTTCCGTGACATACCAGCCCGCAATCGTGGCAACCCAACCCGAAAAGGTCATGCCGATTAAGGCATACATATAGGGTTTGGGTAGCGGTTTGTTACGCCATACACGCCAAGCGCCAAACCAACTGACCAATAGCATCAGCACACCCACTCCCACCATGACGCGAAAACCAAAAAACAGCGGTGCGACGGGGGGATGATCTGGCGCGAAGGCATCAAGTCCAACAATTTCCCCGTTCATATCGTGGGTTAAAATCAAGCTGGCCAAATTCGGAATACCAAGAGCAAAATCATTGCTGCGAGTCTCTTCATTTGGCAGAGCAAACAGCAGTAGCGGTGCGCCGCGCTCGGTCTGCCATACACCCTCCATCGCCGCGATTTTCGCTGGTTGATGTTCTAAGGTATTGAGGCCGTGTAAATCCCCCACCAAGATCTGCACAGGAATGGCTAACGCGGCCACACTCACGGCCACTTTTAAGCCCATTTTGGCGGCTTGATGTTTGGCATTACGCAGCACTTGATAAGCACTGATCCCGGCAATCAAAAAACTTGCCGTCAATGCCGATGCCAGCAAAGTATGCGCTAAGCGATATGGCATCGAGGGGTTAAAAATCACCTCCTTCCAACTGGTGACATGCACCACTCCATCAATCACTTCATAACCGGCTGGAGTATGCATCCAACTGTTGAGCACCAGAATCCAAAACGCAGATAAACTGGTGCCCACAGCCACCAGCACAGTCGATAAGGTATGCAGCCATTCCGGTACTCGCCCTCGGCCAAACAGCATCACGCCAAGAAACGTCGCTTCCATAAAGAAGGCGGTCATCACTTCATAGCCAAGTAAGGGACCTGCCACATTGCCCACGCGCTCCATAAAGCCCGGCCAGTTAGTGCCAAATTGAAAACTCATGGTAATGCCCGACACCACCCCAAGAGCAAAAGTCAGCGCAAACACTTTTACCCAGAAATAGTAGAGATCGAGCCATTCACTGACTTGTGTTCGTAAATAACGCCATTTGAAAAACACCAATATCCAGCCCAACGCAATGGTGATGGTGGGAAACAGTATATGAAAGCTGATATTGGCAGCGAATTGGATCCGCGACAGCATGAGGGTATCTAACATCTCTTTTCCTCAAAAAATGAAACAAACCAGTGATGGGGTTAACACTAACCACCATCTTTAGTGACTCATACGTCATTGGCACTGGATTGGTTTAGTCCGCGCAGCGCAAATTGCCCGTGCCAGACAAATTTGATTTGTATCAATTTTGATGAGGGAAACCGAGAGAAAAGGTGTATCTAAACTCAGAGAAATAATGACAAAACATTACCTGATAAGGATAAGAAATAACGCCTTAAGTGAGCGTTCAAACCATCAACGCTATAGTCCAAGGATTTTTATACACCCAAACTACTTGGAG
>NZ_WPDC01000168.1:0-2044 GCF_035615595.1 Vibrio sp. R-1
CCCCTTTAAGGGCTACCGTATCACCGGTGACCATCTCCCCATCGGGCGGTAATGACGCATTGGGAAATACAATGACGTGATTTTCAATATCTGCAGAAGTCTTAGGTGGGTTGTTCACATCATAAATAAAATAGCCCAAGCTATTTCGATATCCAGCACCTTCGCGCAAAAAGCGCAGTTTAACGGTGGCTATACCCTTGAAATCGGGGTCCAACTCAATTTTGGTATAATCGTCACTGGCAATAAATTCAGGTTTGACCCGAATCCCTTCCGGTAACATCGAGTAGACATTGTCCAGAATTTTCGCTGGAGGGGGTTCGTTAACGACCGCTACAGGCTTCCCTTTCTGACTATAACCCACATCCGGCGAGCCGGTCATCCAGCTAAAGTCTACCGCACTAGCCGGTACCGCTAGCATCAGACTTGACAGAGAGATCAGTGTACTGAGTGATCGCATCACACTACTCCTCGTTTACATTACTTACTGTAAAGCGTAGATGAGGATCACAAAGGTGCTTAAGTCTAAATCATCATATATCTCGACATTATCGTGCCGAATACTTAGGCTCAGGGCGAAAATCAGGTTGTATCAATAGCGCTCGTCTCTATCTTCCCCTCTCCCGCTCTCTCCTCACCGCTCAATCGCACTGTGACAATTGGATACCGGAAATCAAAAGGTAAAACACTTTATAATCAATATCTTATAAACAACACGTTCAATAAATAAGCTACAAAACCAAAAGAAACGAATTTTACAGCTCATTATTTTTCAATGAGTTAAGTTGAATAGTGATGCGCTCCATACACATCTAGCCCTCCCCTCATCCACAGGATAGTGAAACAAGACATCCATCTCACTATTCACACCTTTCATCTGCCAACAGTAGACAGTTCTTTGGCAGCATTCGTATCATTCCTGAGAGACAAAAAATCATCTCATGCCCTAGCTAGGCATATTGTTTTTATTAAATAACAACTCATAAAGTGCTCTAGGTAGCTGCATAGTATATGGAAAGTTTCCGTATAATAAATTGTTATCAGTGATTTAATGTTGTTTATGATTTTGTCGAATATCTGTCTTTAGATATTTTAGCTCTAAAACTCATCCATATTAATAAGAATGATTTCAATTTATCTGAATGTTAAACCCCCCTTCATTTTTCGGTTCTGATAGTTAACTTTTCTTAATGGAATATCCATTAAAACGCTAACTGTATGTTTTGATAAACCTTGCTGAAGTAAATTACGACATATTTTAGTACCTTGTGATGATAAACTGCCATTAGTGAGAAAATTGTTTTTATCTTTGGGGTGAATTTTATAATTGTCAAATTTTACACTGGCTAGTTCTTGATTGACTCTGTCTATGATGCTGTCTCTTTGATTATATAATTTATCTATTCTCTTTGATAATCTACAGTTCTCTTGCTCATAATAGCTATCAGCGAAAGAGAAATGGAAGCTGCGCATACTAACTTCACTTATATCATTCCATCGCTGTTGAATTTTATTTTTATAACATAGCAATCGTTCAAGTGCAGTATAGTCATATTGTAACTTGAAATGTTCGTGTTTCGCGTAGTCCTTAAATTCGAGTTTTAAATCTTGAGTGAATTTATAAACCTCATGAGCGATAGTGTTTCTAATGTCAATTATATTTTTTAGATCCGTAATTTCGTCTGCGGACAAAATTCCATCAGAAAGTAGTCGAGTCCAAATCTGCGGCATCACTTTTGCTTTAGTGTCGAAATATCGCTCATCAGTTTCATTAATAAAATAATTAGATGCTTTCATTGAGCCTATTAGGTACTTACGTAGATCTTCAATATGAAATATTAAGCGCATCATTTCATTTGTTCGGTATTTTAATATCAATGCTTCTAAATTATTCATTTTCAACTCGCTTGCATCGATGAGATGAGCATATGGTTTTGCACTGAGGCCTCATGACGTATGGTATCGTATTTCGTGGGTTTAATCACTTGATGCGTTTTTTTTGTGAGCAAAACTGGAAAATGCTTAATAATTTATTCCGTTTAGATAC
>NZ_WPDC01000169.1:0-1943 GCF_035615595.1 Vibrio sp. R-1
GGTCGTCACGGGGAGCTACTGGAAATTCGCCGCAAGAAACGTGAAGGCGCGGGGAGGTCTTGTGGTAACTGAAAACACGTTTTTCTCTCGTTGGTCACAACGTAAATTAACCGCAGAATCAGACCAACTGCTTGATACAACGAAGAGTTTGAACTCAGAGCCTGTGCAGGCAGAGCCGATTGCTAATCAATCTTCGGTAGACACTAAAAGTGGTTTGGTGAGTGATGCGCTCGAACAACCTCATTCAGCAGAGAATGAAGAACCCAGCGTAGCGAGTTTGTTGGTATCCGATGCGTCGCAAGAACTGAAGAAAGCGTCATTGCGTAAGCTGTTTTTAAGCGGCGAGTTTAGCGAAGTGTGTATGCTGGATGATTACAACGCGGATTACAGCAACACAGCGACACTCACCACGCAAGTCGCACAAACCTTACGCCAATGGTGTAATGAGCTAGAAACGACGCCAGAGGTTAAGTCTGAACAGGCTATACCGGAAAAAGCCATGCCTGACCAAACTATGCTTGATCAAAGTATGCCTGACCAAACCAAGCCTGATGAAACGATAGCTTCTGCGCCCGAATTCGCTGAGGATTCTGCGCGACTTTCTGATCACAATACGCTTTCCTCTTACGATACAGCAGCATCTGACACACTGAACAGTGAGACAAAATATACCGCATAGAGATTAGGGACATTTTGACTTACTCCTCAATAGGTAGAGTGAGACATAATGTCTCACTCTTATTGTGGCTTTTCATTTCTCATCCCCGTTATCGATAAATTCTCTGATTTTTCAATAAAATAAATTTGGAACGCTATTTGCTTTAGCTTATGTAAAACGAGCCAACACGCTCGTGATTCTTATAAGCGGAAGCAAGCAATGTTAAACAACCTACTACAACAAGCGACGTCTCCAAACGGTCGGGCGAGACAGTATGCGATTGAGCATACGGTTGAGTTGACCAATCTTATTCCTCCTACCGTAAGTTACGAAAGTGGTGGCCATACCTTAATTATTGGACCCACTATGCTCATTGAGCGTATTACCGAGCCACTGAGCAGTATGGCTTCAATCACGCTCCTTTCTGTGGATGGTGAGCCTGGCACACAAAGCAATTTGTACTATGCCGATACGGTAGAAATCAGCGGTTTCCTCGGCGCCTTCTCTGTGAACGTAGAAAACCACGGTAAACGAGTCAATTTGGCGCAAGCCGCGATAGGTGGAAACACCTTTGATATCGTATTGGATATGTCACTCAACGGTTTAATGAGTGAAGAAGTGCCTGTACCCGGTTATTTTCCGGTAGGACGTGGTTATCCAAAGCTGGCGGATGCGCTGGAAGAGATCCCAACTCTGATGGGTACCTTCGATAAACCTAAGTATTTTCGCTTGGATCCTGACTTGTGCGCGCACAGTTCACGCGGTGTGAAAGGGTGTGAACGCTGTGTGGATGCATGTCCTGCTGGCGCGCTCTCCAGTGAGGGCACTGATCAAACAGGCCATCGGATTCAAATTAACCCTTATCTGTGTCAGGGCGTCGGAACCTGTGCGACCGCTTGCCCGACGGAAGCGATTCACTACGCGCTGCCTAATCCTACCGATACGCAAAAATTTATTGAGCGATTACTGGCGAATTACCATCAAGCTGGTGGTGAAAAACCTATCGTGCTGATCTGCAGTTCTCGACATGAAAGTTACAACGTCATGGCACTTAAGGTATTGCCAGATAACGTGATTGCCTCGGTGAAAGTTTCCAATGCGCGTATCCCGCTCACTGATCCAGCAACCGCCGTAACCGACCGCCTCACCCGCTTTGTGCTCACGCACCGCAATCAGGCTGGATTTCAAGGTCATAGCCGGGCGCAACCCATAATGAGAAGCATACGGCGTGCTAAATGGCGACACACCGTACATCACGATCCCAGGACGTACCCAGTCGCGATGC
>NZ_WPDC01000170.1:0-1926 GCF_035615595.1 Vibrio sp. R-1
GGTCTGCTGGGTTTCAGCGGCAAACAGGGCCAGATTGGCCTGCAGATCATTTCCTAATTGGCTCATGGCGTCACTCTGGCCACTGAGCTCGCCGGCAGCCGAGATAAACAACTGGAATGTGTGGTGGTGCTCGAAGGAACCACGCTCTGCTCGCAATTAAAATCCGACCCACGGCTGCCACAAGATTATGCAACGCTTTTCGAAATGCAGCCTAATACCGACATTGAGGACACCGGATCTCAGGTTGCGGATTTCTTATCCTGGCATTTACTACAGACGCTGCCTAATAGTCTGCAAGCTCAACCTTTAGCCAAACTCGCCCAATCTTATGGTGTCTGTGCACCCTATTTAGAACTCTTTAAGCAGTGGTGGCAACTGCTGTGCTCTAGAGGTTACGCCACCACCGAGCAACAAGGCGCTGAACACTACTATCAACTCGTTCCTCAATCTAGTGCACAACCAAAGACCAGCGCACTTTGCACAAATTTTTCTCAAGTCAGCCCACTGCTGCAACAAATCATCACCGGCCAAGCAGACCCTTCTGTGATACTGGAGACAGATCTTGCGCCTGAGGTGATGCTCTTCAAAACGCCAGCGTTTCAAGCCTTGCTGTCAAACACAATCAAGGCGATATCGAGCTTGGCAGAGCAACTGTGCAGACCAATCGTCTTGATTGAAACCGAAGCGCGCAGTGGCTTGTTGGCACAGCATATCTGCTCTGCGCTCGGTCCTGAAAAGGTGTATTACTATGCCTTAGACTCTTCATTAAGCTTCACCCAACGTGCCGCACAACGTTTACAACGTTTTAGCCATGTCACAATCCAACATGGCTCACTGACTCATCTGGATACACTGGCTGGTCAAGCTGACGTAGTGTTACTCAATAATGTGTTGCACCGCCAAACCAACCCTATTGACTATTTGCAACACATCACCGGATTACTTAAGCCGGAAGGCATGCTGTTGGTCAATGAGATGGCAAGCTTACCTGAGGCCAGTTTGATCAGTGCTCAGGTTTTACAGCAGGCCCCGACTCTTTTATCGGCCCAACAGCTCGCTACCCACTTTGCGCTCGCCAAACTGCATGTACAACACAGTCTGTTGGCGGCAGAGCAACGCCTTTATGTGCTCAGAAATCAGCATATCGTGCTCAGCCCGGATAGCAGCCAATTATCTGCCAAACTCAGTTCACTCATACCGGCTTATATGGTGCCTAAACGCTTTACCTTTGTTGAATCTCTGCCACTCACGACAAATGGCAAAGTCGATAGAAAAGCGTTAATGGAATCCACTCGTGATACCCACCGTCAGGAAGAACAATCTCAACCCATTCGGACCACCAAAGAGCAAATCGTCGCCCAAGTCTGGCAGGCGTTATTTCATCGATCGGACTTACAAGCCGACAGTGATTTCTTCCTGATCGGAGGGGATAGTTTACTGGCAACGCGTTGTATGGGGGAATTACGCAAACAGGGTTATCAAGCGGATTTAACCGCTCTGTTTAGCCATTCCACTTTGTCACAATTCGCCGCCAGCCTAATTGAAATGACGGCTGATGAATCAAGTCCACTTGCTCCTTTAATCGCACAGCCCAGCCGGCGCTTTCTGCCTTTCCCAATGACGGAAGTGCAGCAAGCCTATTGGGTTGGCCGTCAGTCTGGTTTTGCTCTTGGAGAAATAAGCTCTCAATTCTTTATTGAGTTTCGAGTTGAACAACTGGATGTTGAGCGCTTTAACCAAGCGATGAATCGCTTAATCCAGCGCCACGATATGCTCCGTGCCGTAGTGCGTGATCATCAACAGCAAGTTTTGATTCAGGTTCCTGCTTTTACGCTGACTTGTCATTTATTGGATGATATTGATGGTTTTCAAGCCAATGCCCTGCGTGATGCATTAGCCCATCAGGTAAAAAATAGTGCGCTATGG
>NZ_WPDC01000171.1:0-1884 GCF_035615595.1 Vibrio sp. R-1
GCTGAAGCCAATTTGCCGACGAGCACGAAACTCACAAGCCAAGGGAATAAAGAACAATCATAAACCACTGATTTTGGGTGATTAAGCATAACGCCGCATTAAGGTGTGAGTAGCGCTTGGCTATACTTGAGCGAAGCGAAACTGCCAAGCGTTGCGAATCACTCTTAAATGCTTTGTTAGCCATCTACAGAGTCCAGTCAAGTCCAACAAAGTCTACTATCTCTCCACGTTGCTCAAATGCATTACTACGACTAACCAAGTTAGCTAAACGATATCTAAGCTGAAGTGAAATTGGGCAGGTTACATACACCGAAGAAACTAGACTACTATCGAAGCCTGTAAAATAGCTACCTGTTCCTACGAGCATTGATAGAGAGCTATTTGCATCCAAAAATAACTTGAGCCTATTTCGTGCCACATCTGTGTTTTCCATATATGATACTTTCTGAATACGCTCATATCCATCAGCCCCCCATTTTGGTCTAAGGCTTAAAACCTGATCAAGGATATGACATGCGTGATCAATAGTGTCTACTACGATTAGTGCTTTTTGATTGGCCTTTGATTCAAAATGCTCAACAATTCTTTCAGCCAAGTGATTACATCTAGCAAAATGAAAATTTGAACCAAGAAAGTAAGCCTCATCAGAGATATGCTCAATATCTGTTAGTACAGGAGTTTCTCTCAAAATATGAATAGGTTTCAATACTTCATCTTGTATTGCATGCAATAGGTCATACCCTTGAACTAGTTCTCCAAAAAACTCCTGATCTTTGATGATTGGAGTACTAGTAAATAAAATACGCGTAGATTGTGGAAAGCACTCTTCTAACCTGTTTTTAATAGAGTGCGTATTAAACCCTACCAGTAAGCAATCATCATTAAACAGAAAACCTTCTCTCATCAGCTTTTGCTCTGTAGCGATTACGATATGTGCACTTTTATTATTTAATTCATCACTTAGCCTTTCTGCATATTCACTTTTGTATAAGAGCACGTTTAGGCTATTAGAAATTAGGTGGTAAACTTGGTCTGCAATAGCAACGCGGTCAGTAATAATAAATATTGGTTTTGTTCGAAAAGAATCTAGATTTTTTACTTTTTCAAGATATGACACTAGTGTAACACTTAATCCACTGCCAAGAACTTGATGAACAATCCCAGCTTTCTTATCTGTACATAGTGCTTTTTCTGTCGCTGCTAATGCATTTGATACGATTTCTGAGCGTATATGTTTTAGATATTCTTGAACAGGCTGAGCAACTTTTCGTATTTCTAGGATAGTTACCTTCTTAAAATGATCGCAGCTAACCTCTCTTGATAGCATACATAACAGTGGGTCTAAGATATCGGATATCAATTCCGATACTTCAACTACATCTAATTCAATTGAAAAGTGTACAATTTTATTTCTAAATTTTGTTAGCTGATCAATCTGATCACGAAGATCAGACTTTGCGCTAAGCTCATCTATCGTAAGAGTGATGGCAACACGTTCGATAAGATTTTTAAAGCCAACAGACATGACTTTATCATCATGATCAAACAAGTCGAGTACTCCCGCATTGTCCATTCCCGGCTTATTGCGAAGTATACCCAACCTTTCAACCGCTTTATTCACGTCTTGAAAAACTAAAAACTCGTTGTTTTGTACCAATAATTGTTTAAGCAACAATTCTATTCCATGATGAACCCAGATTATGGATTCTTTTAACAGCCAACCGTCCTCATTCTTTTTCCATTCATTCCAAACTTCATAGCCTCGCTTCAATGAATGGGCTCCATTATCTAATAATCCCATTTTTAAACTGCTATTCTTATTGTTCATTTTTTATCCTTGATGGCTAACGCCCGCCTAAGGGGCTGACAACGCACTAACACTAA
>NZ_WPDC01000172.1:0-1798 GCF_035615595.1 Vibrio sp. R-1
GTCTTGCGGAGGCACATATTACGATTTACCAAAAATATGTCAAACACTTTCTTGGTGAAAACTCGGGAAAACAACTCAACCGTTGGCAAATTAACCAAAGCGCTGAGAATTTGCACTTTCTAAATAAAAACACGGGGATAAACAAAAAGGTCGGCGTTAACGGCCGACCTTTCTTCGATAATTAGTAGTTGCCAGACGCAACGCCACCATTACCTTTTTCAGCTTGAATGCGCATGTAGATTTCTTCACGGTGCACAGACACTTCTTTCGGTGCGTTTACACCGATACGGACTTGGTTACCTTTTACACCTAATACTGTCACGGTCACTTCGTCACCGATCATCAGGGTTTCGCCAACACGGCGAGTCAAAATAAGCATTCTTAGCTCCTTGAGTAATCTCTGTATTTTCTTGCAACCACACTATTATCCATCAAAAGTTATGACATCGTAAACTCTCAATGGTGCCCGTTTAACCTAAAAAGGTTTGTTTTAGACCAAACTCTTGAGGGATTTCCGACGTCACATAGGTCTCGTGCAAAATATTTGCCGCACGATCCACATTTGCAGGGTCTAACATTAGCATAGATGATTGTTCCGAGGCCGAGACATAACGCACATCGATGCCATGTTGCGCTAAGGTCTGACGTGCATGGGCAACTAATGCCCCGGCTTGTATACCGACCTTGGTGATAAGGCTCACGGGCTCTGAACCATGAATTTTCTCTGCGCCGACTAATTGTAGCTTGGCATAAGCATCGCGTTTAATCACAAATGCACTATTGGTAGGCTCATCAATGGTTGTGCAGACTTCAATGCCGAGCATTTGGCACTGCTTGATGATGCTTGGGAAAGATTCGCTCTCCACTCTTATCAGCGCCATATCGCGCTGAATAGCAATACCACATACTGCGTGAGTTGCGGCACTGCCTTTAATTAAACTGCCTTGGTTCACTTCAAAGGTAGAGAGCACTCTGAGTGGCACGGCATGCTTCCAAGCATACTGCACGCACGGTAGGTGCAACACTTTTGCGCCTTTGCGCGCCATCTCTTCCATGGAAGGAAAATCAATCACATCCAGCTTACGAGCACTTGGTACAATGCGTGGATCACAAGTGTATATCCCATCGACATCAGTGAATATTTGGCATTCGTCGGCATTCAGTGCCCCAGCCAATGCTACAGCACTGGTGTCTGAGCCACCACGGCCTAACGTAGTGATATCCCCATTTTCATTAATGCCCTGAAAACCCGCGACTATCACAATAAAATCTTGTTCTAGCAGCTCAGTAATCGTTCGAGTATCAATATGTTTAATCGTCGCGTCATTGTGTTGATTGTCCGTCACAATATTCGCTTGAGCTCCGGTTAGTGAGCGGGCGGCATAGCCCATTTTGTGCAGTGTCATTGCCACTAAGGCCATTGACACCTGCTCACCAGCAGAGAGCAAAACATCAAGTTCTCTAGCGTTTGGTACGCTATCTACTTGTTGAGCTAAACCCACCAGTCGATTGGTTTCCCCTGCCATGGCAGAGACTACTACGACAACTTGATTGCCATCATTCTTCGCCTTAATGATGTGTTCGGCTACGGTTTGCATTCTTTCTATTGAACCCACCGAAGTTCCACCGAACTTTTGCACGATAAGGGGCTTTTTCACCAGTATTCACCTTCCCAAGACCAAAGTCTCATCGGGATCAAACTTGCTTAACATACATGTCGAACAAGGTTTGATCGTTACCAAAATAAAACCAAGCGGCTAATTGGCTTAGTCTATACCCAAGCTACTTGGAGTTGCAG
>NZ_WPDC01000173.1:0-1794 GCF_035615595.1 Vibrio sp. R-1
TGTTTCAAGGGAGTAAAAGGTGACAATCGTAGTAGCTGGTTATAATTTTGGAAAAAACATTTGGAGGGAACTCGATAATATCGAAGACCCTACTGGAATGCGACAAGAAGGCATGTTTGTTATTGCTGATAGTATTATTACAAGCCATAGCTCTAATGGACATTCGCCATTATTATCCGGCTTTAAAAAAATTAAAGAGATACCAATTAAGCTTTGGCAACCTAACTTTATCGGTGAAAGTTTTCACGGATATAATTCAGTATTTCTGCAATTAGAGTGCTTTGTTGCGTTCGCAGGTAGTACTCTAACCTCTCAGCATGTGATAGATCTAATCACGAACCACTTAGCAAACCTACGAATTGATTACCAGAGGCAAGATAGGTTAAGTGAACCGGAGTATGTCGTTCGAAAGCCCTGTGATAAGAATGTACTGATTAATAATGGCTCAAGTTCTTTATATGGTGAAGATATGTTTGTTCCAAGCTTACATTATAATAATATCTTAACTGGTGAATATATTTGTGACGTTGTAGAGCATTCAATTACAACATCTTTAAAGTCAGCTCAGAAGTATAGGTTAGATGAAGTAGCTCTGAGAGAAATGTATTCAGAGTTTATCCTCGGTGTGACATGTCCAGCTTCTAGAAAAGATCATCTAATGAAGTTTACTATGGACAAAAAACTTAATGATGAGGGTGTCTATGAAGTGTTTGCTAAAGGTATACGCATACCTGAAGGTGAAGTAGCAGTGATTGGCATGAGTAAGCGATTTGACAATGCAGCTCAAAAAGCTGCACGAGATGCAATTAAAGCTGGTGAGTCTCTTAAATGTCAAATGGAAACTTTCGTTCTAGAGGCAATCAAAACGATCAATGATGAAGGGTCTTTCCAAATAGCAATGCCGATGGTTTCTAAAGAGCTAAAGAACAACAGAATTTCAAAAAAAGTCCTGACAGAATAAACATAACAAACGGTTCAAGAGGGACAACCAACGCGTGGCATTTTTACTATGCGTTGGGTTTTGTGGTTACGGTGTTATGCGGTAAATTGGTAGTAGCGTTGGTTGCCCCTTAACCGGGCGTTATGTGAATGGTGAAAAAAGGAGAATCGGGTTGATGGAATCTAATGTTTTTGAACGAACTAACATCGGAGAGCCAGAAATAAGCTCAAGGCTGTATAACCTCACAATAGGGGTTGTGCTGTGTTGGGGATTTTGGGTTAATTGGTTAATGGTTGGAAATATCCCCGTTGAGTCAATTACATCTATCAATCCTTGGCTCTTTTTTCTTGGCTATTTTGCAAGCTGTTTCTTTGGGGTTTACTTATTCAGTAAGTCATCAAATCCTTTAGTTAGTTTTGCCGGCTATAACTTTGTAGTTGTACCTTTTGGACTAATCATCAACATAGTCGTATCAAACTATGACCCATCATTAGTTTTGGAAGCGATTAAGGTTACAGGATTAGTGACCGGCATAATGATGTTGCTCGGTACAATGTTTCCGGTTTTCTTCCAAAAAATTTCTGGCGCGTTAACCACTGCATTAATAGCTGTAATTGTTGTTGAGCTTTTTCAAATATTCATACTTGGTATTCACCAGGAGTGGCTGGATTGGGCAGTTGTTATCATATTCTGTGGTTACATTGGCTATGATTGGGGACGAGCAAATCAAATTCCCAAGACAATAGACAATGCAGTTGATAGCGCAGCAGCACTCTACATGGATATCATTAACCTCTTTTTGAGAATCGTTCGGATTATGGGGCGTAAATAAAATTCACATAACAAACGCCTCA